>RPQK01000194.1 GCA_003819755.1 Acidobacteriota bacterium
CACAAAACCGTCCTGAAATCAACCAGTCAACCAATATCGATTGTCGTCTCGCCTGTCCGCTTGTCAGTCTGTCAGTTTGTCAGTTTGTCAGCCTGTCAGCCTGTCAGTTTGTCAGTCTGTCAGTTTGTCAGTCTGTCAGTCTGTCAGTCTGTCAGTCTGTCAGTTTGTCAGTTTGTCAGTTTGTCAGTTTGTCAGTTTGTCAGCCTGTCAGTTTGTCAGCCTGTCAGTTTGTCAGTTTGTCACAGCAGGTGCCCCATCTTCTCTTTCTTGGTCTTCAGATACTTCTCTGAAATGGCGGATGGCTCCACCACCAGGGGAACCCGCTCAACGACCTCAATTCCCTGCTCTTCCATGCCCCGAATCTTGTCGGGATTGTTGGAGAGCAACCGAATGCGAGTCAGACCGAAGTATTTCAGGATATCCGCGCAAAAGGCATAGGAGCGCTGATCGGCCTCGAAGCCGAGCTTCACGTTTGCCTCAACCGTATCGATCCCCCGGTCCTGAAGCTCGTAAGCATAGAGCTTGTTGATCAGCCCTATCCCTCGCCCCTCCTGCATCTGGTACACCAAGACCCCGCACCCTGAGCCATGGATCTTGGTCAGCGCCTGTTCGAGCTGGTCGCCGCAGTCGCAACGAAGCGAATGCAGCATGTCGCCGGTCAAGCATTGAGAATGAATGCGAACGAGCGGGACAGAATCGGCCGAGAGATTTCCCTTAACCAAAGCGACCGCTTCTTCACCATCATCCGGATTCTCGAACCCGTAGATCTCGAAGCGACCGAACTTCGTAGGAAGCTGTGCGTGCGGAACCGGCCCCAGGTTCAACTGCGTCTTGGTCATTGCGGTCTCAGTATAGCATCGAGCGGCGGGTTCTGCCGGTCACCGGTTGCGGGTTACGGCGAAGGAGGCGCAGCAACTCCTTCGCCCCTCGGCGGGGCTTCCTCCTTGGGGCCCCCCCCGGGCATGGGCGTTAAAATAAGAATCGAGAGTGGGGGCGTCCCCTGGGAGTGCAGGCGAGACGCCTGCGCTCCCAGGGGACGGCCCCCACTCTCGATTCTTATTTTAGCGCCCATGCCCTTCCAGGGTTCGGTCACCCGGGGCTGCGCGGCCTTCGTCCCTCGGGACTCTGCCGCTTATGGCCGGCTGCGGGGCTAATCCTTCAATTTCAACCCGGCGGGCAGGGCAATGTCTTCGGCCGCGACGGTGGTGGAAAGTTTCAGGATCTCCTGATTCATGGTCATGATCGCGTTTTTCTTGGCGGCGGCATCGCCACCAGACTGCTGATCATCATTCTTCTTGCGGCCCAGGCGTTTGGCAAAGCCTCCTATGAGCCCGCCTCCGCCGCTTTCCTCTTCCTGCTGCTGTTTCTGCTGCTGGGCGAGCTGTTCCTTGGTTGGGACCGCCTCAACCGTGATCACACTCTGCATGGGCGTTCCCTCGACTTTCGCCGACTGGTTCTTCATTTGCGCGAAAGCCTTGTCAAGCCCCGGGTACAGGGCCATCGCCTGCAACATGGAAGCATCGGCGGAGCCATGGAGTTTCTCAAAGTAGCGCCGTTCGAATGCTGCCATTTCTTGTCCGGCTTTGACGTCCGGAGCCATCCACATATCGACCGTCATGAGAAGGCCGCCCGACTGCTCGATCGTCTTGCCCTTCTCATGCGTCTTGATGGTCATAACCACCTGTTGGCAGTTGTGACCGCCGATAGCCTTCGTCTGCCCGGTCTCTTTCATGTCGATTTCGACTTCCATCTCCGGGCCTTCCTGTCCCTTTTCCTTCGACTTGGCGGCTTCTTTCTCGGCTTTCTGGCGAGCTTCTTCGATCTGGCGCCGCATCTCCTCAAAGGTCGTGACCTTGTACGTCTTCTTCTTCAGGTCGAAGTCGTAGACCTTCTCCTCGTTCAGATCGACGATCTGACCGGCAGTATCGGAGAGAGTCAGCCTCCGATCGCCCTTCAGGGAAATGGAGCTTACGAGGCCCTCCTTGGCAGCCTTCCCGCCAAAGAAGTTCATCATCTTCCCCAACATTCCGCCGAACTTCACTTGGGACTTCTCATCCATCTTCACGTCGGCGTTCACCGAGACGCCGACAAGAGCCAGAATCGAACACAAAACTACACCCCTGCAAACCCTTCCGAACATCGCTGAAACCTCCTTAGATGCGAAATTCCGGTAACCCATAGATTTGACCGTCAAGCGGCCTCTATTCGCCGCCGATTGGCAGCGGAATCACAACAGGCTATCATGGAGGATACTTTAGTCATAGGGCACAAGTTCCGGGGGTATTGATGATTGTTGATTGTTGATTGTTGATTGAACCGTGATTGAACCGCCGCTCGACGGGTCCACCACAATCAACAATAATCAATCAACAATGTCGAACGCAGGGGAAGGTCGGATGGAGATACAGGTTCTCGGAGTCGGTAACGCCTTTACGTCCCGTTATTACAACACCAGTTTCCTGATCAGGTCTGAGCAGCTTCTCCTGATTGACTGCCCGCAAGCTTTGTTTCGCCTGTTAAGAGAGATCGGCGTCGATCCTCGGCTGATTGACCGGGTGCTGGTCACCCATATTCATGGGGACCATACCTCGGGGCTCGAGACGCTGCTGCTCTGGAAGAAGTATGTCGCCCGGTCCAAGCTCACGATATGCACCGGCAGGCGGGTCTGGGAGGAGATCAAAACCAGGTTCTTCCCCAGTTTCTCGGCCACTTTTACTCCAGATCTTGAAGATATCCAAGAGACAGCGCTCGAGGATTACGCAGACTTCTGCGAGCTCGAGGAGGACCGGGAAAATCAGCTGATTGACGGCCTGAAGGTCGCCTTCCGGTACAACTGGCACCCGACTCCGACGCTCGGCCTGAAGCTGATTTCGCCCCACGGGACGGTGGGAATCAGTGGAGACACCTGCTATCGTCCGGCCCTGCTCAAACGCCTGCTGGAGCGGGGGACTTTGAATGCCGGCCGCTACCAGAAGCTCGCCGGTGATTGGCTGTGGAAGAGCGACGTGATCTACCACGAGGTGGAGAGAGGCGAAGCCGGCGCTCATACCGCCGAGGCCGAGCTCCTCGCTCTTCCGGCTGACATCCGCGCCAGGATCAGGCTCATCCACCTGGCCGACGATTTTGAAGAGAGCCCACTCGCGCTTGCCCGGCAAGGGGAAATCCTCCGTTTCGAAGACCTCCGGAAATAGGCCAACAGAATCGCAATCCGCTCTCAGGGGAATAAATTGCGGGCGGTCCGTGATTTACACTCTTGTGCGGGGGAACGACCTGTGCTACGACTAAGGGCGTCTTGGAGAAAAGTGGGGGTCCTGCAACTCTAGCGATTTTCTAAAGGAGGAATTGTGGCACAGATACCAACACCGCCGCCGATCCCGCCGACGGCCGCGCAACCTTCGTCGAACCGGACTCTGATGCTGGTTCTCAGTTATTTGTGGATTCTGGCACTGGTCCCGCTGCTGGTAGAAAAAGAAGATCCGGAAGTGCAGTGGCATGCCAAGCACGGCATCGTCTTAACCGTGGCCGAGATCATCTTTTGGATTGCGTTGAATATTGTCACCTTCGTCTTGGCCTATTTACCGGTCATCGGCGGATTAGTCGGCGCGGTCCTGGGGTGCGGAGTCAGCGTGATCGTCTGGTTGGCCATCCTCGCCATCCACATTGTGGCGATCATGAAAGCACTCAAAGGCGAACGGCTGGTGCTGCCGATCATTACCGACTATGCCAACAAGTGGCAGTAAAGCCCGAAAGCTGGTCCTTGCGATCACCGTTGGCGCCTTGTTCCTGATCATCTTTTGTGACGGATGGCTTTGCCAGGCGGAGATGCTTGCGATCCTCGGATACCAGCGGGTGGGATCACCAATCATGCGGCACGTCAGCGCGTGCCGCTTCACCCCCTCCTGCTCTCATTACGCCCTTCAGGCGCTTGAAGCTCACGGGTTTTACAAAGGCAATGCTCGGATAGCCAAGAGACTCTTGCTCTGTTCTCCGATCGGCCTGCTCTTTGATTAGTTCCTTCAGGTTCGGGTGGTCGTTCCTTATGCCGACCATGTTTTCTGAGAAGCGGACGACGATCCTTTGGCTTCACGGGTCGGTCGTCCTTTTGACGGCCGCGGTCCTCTACTTTGGCGACCCGCTCCCCGGCTTTACCCTCAACAACTGGTTGACTCTGTTGCTGCTCGCCGGACAGGCCGCGCTTGTCCTTCTATACGGGAGCCGAACAGATGATTCGCTTCTGACCTATCTTGTTGTTCTCTCCGACATAGGCGGGGCCTGCCTGGCCGTCTGGTTATCGGATCCACCCGGTTCGACTTTCTATGCGCTGCTCTTTCTGCTGCTGATCGTGTTAGCCACGTTCCCCGTGTTAGTGTGGCAGGTCGCCGGAGGTCTTTTCCTGTGCCTGTGCTATCCCGTCATCGTTGCGCTGGGCGGCTGGGAGGTGGAGGGCGTTCACTGGCTGAGTGCCATGCTTCTAACTGGCTGCGGCCTCTTCTTTGGCTATCTTACCCGTCTTCAAAGGGCACACCAGGAACGGATGCAAGCGGGTGCCGCCTACGCCGACAATCTATTTGAATTCGGCAAGACCCTGTCTAAAGTCGAAGATCCCGACGGCCTCCATGACCGCATTCCCCGCCTGGTTGCCGCCATCATGGGGGTGGATAACTGCGAACTGGCCTTGATCGAGGACGAACGCATTGTCCGTCGCATCCTCCCCAACCGGCACTGCCGCGACTTCGTGAACCTCGAGCTCGCCGACAGCATTCACCAGAGAACCGTTCTGAGCAAGGACGTTTTTGCGTCGACCGAGATGCAGGAAGACCCAGGGTTCAGCCAGAAGAGAGACTTTGCGCTTTATCCGTATCGTGGCTATCTCGGCAAGGCCTGGGCGATCCAGGGAAAGACCGTCGGAGTTATGGCGTTGTATACCGAAAAACGGGGAACGTGGAGTGAGCACGCCAAGAAGCAATTTCAGTTTCTGGTCGGGCAGTCGGTCCTGGCTCTCCAGAACGCCAGGCTCCGGCAGGAACTGGCAGACCAGGCGCGTACCGATGGATTAACCGGCCTGGTCAATCATCGGCACTTCTACGAGCGGCTCGAGGACGAATTCGCCAGGGCACGACGCAAGAACCACGTCCTGTCTGTCGCCCTCATTGACCTCGATCATTTCAAAAAACTTAACGACACGGCCGGGCACCGCGTCGGAGATCAGGTCCTGCAAGCCCTGAGCGAGCTGTTTCGATCCAGCATTCGCAAGATGGATGTGGCGGGCCGGCTGGGCGGCGACGAGTTCGCCATTGCCCTTCCTGAGACGAGCAATCACGATGCCCTTATCCTGTGCAGGAGAGTTCTTGAAGCCGCCGCCAAACTCGAAGTTGCAGACTGGAGCGGATTTTCTCTGAGCATAGGCTGCGCCACCTTTCCCCAAGACGCTGAAACCCTGAACGAGATCATCGAACACGCCGACCAGGCTCTGTACCACTCCAAGCACCTGGGCCGCGGCCGGGTGTCGCTCTACTCGCAAGTGGTGGAGGCAGCGAAGTAGGGGCGGGGCGTTTGACACGACCTCCGACTCTGTGCCTAAACTTTGCCATGACTGCGCGAAGGCTGGTCGTCGGAATTTCCGGCGCATCTGCTCCCATTTACGGCATTCGAACGCTGGAACTGCTCGGCCAGGTGCCTGAGGTCGAGACGCACCTCGTCTACACGCGCACCGCCGAGCGGACGATTGCTTTGGAAACCGGAAGGACCCTGGCCGACGTCTGTCGTCTGGCCGATGTCGTTTACGCGCCCGAGCAGATGGAGGCGGCCGTATCGAGCGGCTCATTTCAGACTATCGGAATGCTGATCGCCCCCTGCTCGATCAACACCTTGTCCTCCATCGCCGCCAGCTTCACCAAAGACCTGCTTACCCGAGTCGCCGACGTCACACTGAAAGAAAAAAGGCCGCTTGTGCTGATGCTCCGCGAGTCGCCGCTTCACCTGGGCCACCTGCGGCGCATGGTCGAAGCCGCTGAAATCGGCGCAACGATCGCACCGCCGATCCCCAGCTTCTATCACCGCCCGGAATCGATCGACGATGTCATCAACCACAGCATCGGCCGGACTCTGGGCCTGTTTGGGATAGAATTGCCCGACTTGAAGAGATGGGCCACGCCGGTTTGATGAACTTCGGTGGTCGGTTCCGAACCGGAACCGACCGATACGCCCGATCAATCCGAGTGCAACGCCAGCATGCCCGCGATCCCGAGCAAGAAAAAGAAGAGCTGCATCAGCGAGGAGCCGACGCTCTTCTCCTTGTGAAGCTGTGGAATCAGGTCGGCGCCGGCGATGTAGATGAACCCGCCTGCGGCGAAAGGGGCCAGGAAGGTCACGAGCGGCTCAGCAAACTGAGCGAGCAGGACCGTGAGCCCCAGGCCGACCAACGCGATTCCAGCCGTGAGGAAGTTGTACATCAAAGCACGCCCCCGACTGAACCCGCCGTGGACCAGAACCGCGAAATCGCTCATCTCCTGCGGTATCTCGTGAAACAGGACGGCGATGGTCGTCGCCACGCCCACCCGGATATCCAGGAAGTACGCAGCCGTTATGACGATGCCGTCTATGAAATTGTGGACGGCGTCGCCCAGCAGGTTCATGTAGGCAAACGATTCGACGTGGTCGGGCGAGGCAGAGTGCTCATGGCGCCAGTGAATGACCTTCTCCACCAGAAAGGAAACGGCGATCCCGCTGAGGACGAAAAGGGAGATCGAGACCCCGAAGCCGTGTTTTTCAACCGATTCGGGCAGCAGGTGAATGAAGGCATCCCCAAACAAGCTTCCGGAGCTGAAGCTCACAAAGGCCACGATCAGGTAGCGAGCGGTCATTCCCCGCAGCCAGAAGAGAAGCAGGCCCACCAGAGAAAACAGACTGACGAGGAGAACACTTCCGAGCGCGTACAGAACCGGTTGATCCAACCCTTCCCCCTTTTGTTTCCCGCTATCAGCTCTTCAGGTGCCCTAACCGGGCGGCTTTCGATTCTGCTTCGAGCGCGAGCTGTGAAGCGAGGAAGCAATGGGCCTGCGGCATCGCCGTCTCGGTCCGGTTCACGACGTCATCCACCAGCTGCTTGCCGTACGGCAGGACCGTCCCGTCACAATCCAGATAATCCTTGCCCTTACTGTTGACCAGGAAGAGATGATTGCCTCCCGGCCGACCCATTATGTCGATGTTCTTGCGAACCTCGATGTAACCTTCCGTGCCGAGGAGGATCAGCCTGCCATCCCCCCAGGAACCCAGACCGTCAGGCGTGAACCAGTCGACGCGGATGTATCCGGTTGCTTTGTCACTGCGCAGAGTCATGTCACCGAAATCTTCGAGCCCCGGCTGCTCAGGGTGATGGTAGTTCGCCACCTGTGAGCTGACCACTTGCGCGGATTTCGAGTCGGTAAAATGCAGGAACTGATCAACCTGGTGCGATCCGATATCCGTGAGGATGCCGCCGTAGGATTCCTTCTTGAAAAACCAGTCCGGCCGGGTCTTGAGATTCGTCTGATGCGGTCCGAGACCCACGGTTTGAATCACTCGCCCGATGGCGCCTTGCCGAACCAGTTCATCAGCCTTGATCGTCGCGGCATTCCCGAAGCGCTCCCCGAAGAAAATGGAATAGATCATCCTGGTCCGCGCCTGGACCTTTCGCGCCTCGGCCAGCTGTGCGAGGGTGGTGAACCCCGGTTTGTCACTCATGAAGTCCTTTTCGTGCTGCATGACACGAATCCCGAGTGGCGCCCGCTCGCTGGGGATCGAGGCGCTGGCAACGAGCTGAATTGAACGATCTTCCAAGATCTCTTTTTCCGACGAGGCGCGCTTGGCTTTCGGATAGCGGGAGCCGAAGCGCGAGGCCAGGTCGGGTTCCGGCGCGAAAAAGGAGATTAGTTCCCCGCCCCCCTCCTCCAGTGCCTGAACCTGTCCGTAAATGTGCCCGTGATTAAGCCCGATCACCGCGAAATGGATTCTCGATTCAGCCATTCGTAGCTCCTCCAGAGGCATTGTACGCGGATTTGTGGAACCGCACGAGAGAAGACCAGAAGGACTGGAAGGACCGGAAGGACCGGAAGGACGGGCATACCCTCAGGGACCTTCGGGTCTCTCAGGTCCTTCAGGTCTTTTGAAAACCTTTTGGTGCTATCATGTGCCGCGTGGTCGACGTTGTCGTCGCCGGACATATCTGTCTCGATTTGATCCCAGTTATACCGGAGGAAGCCGGGGCCGCCGCGCAACTGCTTGCGCCCGGTACTCTGACCGAGGTGGGTCCGCCAGTTATCTCAACTGGCGGTGTCGTCTCCAACACCGGTCTCGCACTCCATCGTCTCGGCATCGGGACTCGGCTGGTCGCCAAGGTAGGAGACGATCTGTTCGGCCGCGCGGTCCTGGATCTGCTCCGCAAGCGTGATCGCTTCCTGGCGGGCGGCATGATCGTCTCACCGGCCGAAACGACCTCCTACACGGTGGTTATCAGCCCCCCCAACAAGGATCGACTTTTCCTCCACTGTCCCGGCGCAAACAATACCTTCGAAGCCGCCGACATCACGGATGAGCAGCTCCAAGGAGCCCGGCTCTTTCACTTTGGGTATCCGCCGATCATGCGGCGGATGTGGGAGCATCACGGAGCCGAGTTAAGGGAGATCCTGCAGCGGGCGAAGGACCTGGGACTGACCACCTCGCTGGATATGGTGAAACCGGACCCCAACAGCGATGCCGGCCGGGCTCCGTGGCGCCGACTGCTCACGAATGTGCTCCGGCTCGTCGATGTCTTCCTCCCGAGTTTCGAAGAGATCCTGTACATGCTTGATCGGCCGCGATTTGATTCCCTGGTCGCTGCCGCAGGCACGGAAAGCATATTCTCCATAGTCGACACTGACCTTCTTGAGCAGGTGGCGACAATATTGCTCCAGATGGGTGTTGCAGTCGTCGGGTTGAAACTCGGTGATTCCGGCCTCTACCTGCAGACAACCGGGGATACCGGAAGGTGGAAGGAGTTTGGCTCCTCCTGCCCGTCGGACCTGCAACCCTGGATCGGTCGGCAGCTTCTTGCCCCATGCTTCCTGGTTAAGGTGGCGGGGACAACGGGCGCGGGAGACTGCACAATCGCCGGCTTTCTGGCGGCCCTGCTTAAGAACATGGGTGCGGAAGAAGCTATGACGCGGGCGGTCGCAGTTGGCGCCTGTAACGTAGAACAGGCGGATGCGACGAGTGGAATTCCCCCCTGGGCCACGGTCGAGGAACGAATCCGCCAAGGGTGGCCTCGGCTCGAACCAATCGTGAAAACAACTCCCGGGTGGACCTGGAATTCTGGACCGGGAATATGGGTTGGGCCAAAGGATCCCCAGGCACGGACGAACACGGACTGACGCGGACGGACACGGACAGACCAGCGCGTGTCGTCCGTGCCCGTCCGTGTCAGTCTGTGTCGTCCGTGTTCGTCCGTGCTTTCCGTCCGGCAAGGAGTTCGTACATGAATGGTCGTGAACGCATCCTGGCGATGTTCGATGGCAAGCCGGTCGACCGGCTCCCGCTCATGCCTATCACCATGATGTTCGCCGGAGACCAGGCCGGCACAAGGTACGGCGAATATGCGCGGGACTATCGCGCTCTTGTCCGGGCGCAGATCCACACGGCCCGCAAGTTCGACTTCGATTATGTCTCCTGCATCTCCGATCCTGCCCGAGAAGCCGCGGACTGCGGCGCTGTGATTCGTTACTTCGAGGATCAACCACCAGCCATAGACGAGGCGCAGGCGCTGCTGCTTGAAAAGGGCAACTTGCGCAGCCTGAAGATCCCGGACGTGCATGGCAACGGCCGCATGCATGACCGGGTCCGAGCCGCCGAGTTGTTTCACCAGGAAATAGGGGGTGAGAAGCTCGTCGAGGGCTGGGTGGAAGGGCCGTGTGCGGAAGGCGCAGACCTCCGCGGGATCAACAACCTGATGCTCGACTTCTTTGATGACCCGGGCTTCGTCCGCGATCTTTTCGCTTTCGTCGTAGAAATGGAACTGGCTTTTGGGCGGGCGCAGATCGACGTCGGATGTGAGCTGATCGGGATTGGCGATGCGGCGGCCTCGCTGGTCGGTCCGGCTATCTACGAGGAGTTTGTCTGGCCATGCGAGAAGCAACTGATTGAGGGCCTGCAAAAGGCGGGAGCGAGAGTTCGACTGCACATTTGCGGGAATACGAACGGGCTGGTTGGCGGGATGGGACGGCTAGGCTGTGAAATGGTCGATCTTGACTACCCCGTGCCGCTCGCCGTGGGCCGGGCGGCGATGGGCCCCCGGCAGGTCCTGGCTGGCAACCTGGATCCCGTCAGAATCGTTCGAAACGGCACTCCCGCGCTGATCACGGAGGAACTCAAGCAGTGCCATACCGAGGCCGGTGCGCGGTACATCGCAGCCGCGGGCTGCGAAATTCCCCGAGGCACGCCGGAGGAGAATGTCCTGGCTTTCCGGGAGTACGCCAAAGGATGAAGGATGAAGGATGAAGG
>RPQK01000195.1 GCA_003819755.1 Acidobacteriota bacterium
CACTTCAGAGCGCGCGTGGGGCCACCCTCGAACATCTGACAAAAGCCGGTTGAAAGAAATTGAACCAAATTCAAATATCACTACTAATTACAGCCGCGCAGAACCACTTGCACGCGCGGCGCGATCAAGTGTTACGGTTGTAACACGAATTACACGAATTGACCGCCATTTCGTGTAATTCGTGTAATTCGTGGATAAAAAATCGGGCCCGCCTACTCCACCGTGACCGACTTTGCCAAATTTCGGGGCTGGTCGATTTCGCAGCCGTTCTCAAGAGCGATGTAGTAGGCCAGCAGCTGTAGAGGGATGACGGTCAACAGAGGAGCGAACAGCTCCGAGCTCGCGGGCACGCCAATGAAATCATCGCAGAGCGCGGGAAGCTGCGCGTCTCCCTCGGTCCCCACCACTATCGTTCGGCCGCAACGAGCCTTGATCTCTTGGATGTTGGCCATCATCTTGTCGTAGGTGCTGTCCTGGGTGGCAAGGCAGACGGACGGGAAGTCCGGATTGATAAGGGCTATAGGGCCGTGTTTCATCTCGCCCGCCGCATAGGCCTCGGCATGCAGGTACGAGATTTCCTTCAACTTGAGCGCCCCCTCAAGCGCGATCGGATAGTTGAACTTGCGGCCGATATACATGAAGTCCCGAAACTGGGCATAACGTCTGGCCACTTGCTGAATCTGCGCGGACTTGGCGAGGATTTGCTCGATCTTGTCCGGGATCGACTCCAGCTCCCGGATGAACTCCTGGCCGTCGGTCACCGACATGTGCTGGTGACGAGCGAGGTAAAGAGTCAGCAGATAGAGGATGGTGAGCTGAGAAACGAACGCCTTAGTCGAGGCCACCCCGATTTCCGGCCCCGCATGATTGTAGATTCCGGCGTCCGTTTCACGGGCTATGTTGCTGCCGACGACATTAACCAGGCCCAAAACCAGCGCGCCTTTGCGTTTCGCTTCCCGGATGGCCGCCAGCGTGTCGGCGGTCTCCCCCGACTGGCTGATCGCGAGCACCACCGTGTTGTCCCGGAGGTTCAACCGGCGATAGCGAAATTCCGAAGCCACGTCGACCTCGACCCGAAAATCCGTACAGAACTCCAGGATGTATCGGCCGAGCATCGCGGCATAGAAGGAAGTTCCGCACGATACCAGGATCAGCTGCTCCATCCTGAGAAACTGCTCGCGGACTCCCGCCAAGCCGCCTAGAACCGAGATCCCCTCTGACGGGACCAGCCGGCCACGCATAGCGTTTCGCACGGCTTCTGGTTGCTCGTGGATCTCCTTGAGCATGAAGTGCTCAAAGCCCTGCTTTTCGGCCGCGTCCACATCCCAGTCCACGGTTTGTTCCTGACGGTTCACCTCCGCTGGAGCGTGCAGGTTAGTGATGCGGTAACCATCCGGGGTGAGCACGGCCAGGTCGTCGTCCTGAAGGTAGACGACCTGTTTGGTGTGGGCCACGAGGGCTGAAACGTCCGAGGCAGCGAACGTTCCCGAGTCTGAGATCCCGAGGATCATTGGACTGCTGCGGCGGGCGATGATGATGGAGTTAGCGTGGCGTGTCGACAGCACGGCGAGACCGAAAGTGCCTCTAACCCTGGCGAGCGCCCGAGTAACCGCCTCTTCCAGGTCCGCGTGCTCGCGGCACGCCTCTTCAATCAGGTGCGCTACGACCTCGGTGTCCGTCTCTGAGAGGAACCGGTGGCCGGCCGTGATGAGTTCCTGCTTCAGTGCCAGGTAATTCTCGATGATGCCATTATGAATGACGAAGATCTCGCCCGCACAGTCAGAATGGGGGTGAGCATTCTCAACGCACGGTTTCCCGTGGGTGGCCCAGCGGGTGTGGCCGATGCCTGTTTTCGCGTCCGAGGTCCATTCGATCAGCCCGGTTTCCAGCTCGCGGATCTTGCCGACCGCCCGGAAACGGCGGATCTGTTCATCCTCCAGGAGGGCAATGCCGCTCGAATCATAACCGCGGTACTCGAGTCTTTTCAGTCCTTCGAGCAGAACAGGCAAGGCGGGCTGCTTGCCGACGTAGCAGATGATGCCGCACATAGGAGCCTCCCTGGCGGGTTGCCGCCGAACCGCACAGCCGCAAGCGCAGCGTATTTGCGGAGCGACCCGGCCCGTCGGACTGGCCGCTTTAACCTAGAAGAATCCCAGCTGGAGCTTGGCTGCTTCGGACATCTTCTCCATGCTCCAGGGTGGGTCCCAGACCAATTCGACACTCACGGCACTCACACCAGGAACCGCATTAACCTTTGCTTCGACTTCCGGAGGCAAGGATCCGGCAACCGGGCACATGGGAGAGGTCAGAGTCATGCGGATGTCAACTCGGCCGTCCGGCCGCACATCAAGATCGTAGATCAATCCCAATTCATAGATATTAACCGGGATTTCAGGGTCGAAGATCGTGCACAGAGTATCGACGACTTTTTGTTTCACCAACTCCACGTTGACCGGCTCCGCAGTCGACGTTTTTTCAAGGTCTTCCGGTTCAGGCATAATTCTTCACTCCGTGGAAACGGTTTCGTCCGACTGACGCAGGGCGGCCAGCATCGTATGCCAGGCGAGGGTCGCACACTTAACGCGGACCGGATAGTCGCTGACCCCCCGGAAAACCTCGAGCTTCCCCAGCTTTGCGGCCGGTTCTTCCGCCAAAGAGGTCTTACCGGTCACCATGGCACGGAACCTGGCAAATAGATGCTCAATCTCCTCAACTGTTTTCCCTTTCAGCGCCTCCGTCATGAGAGACGCCGACGCCGTTGAGATAGCGCACCCCGCCCCCTTAAAACGAACGTCGGTCACGGTCTTTCCGTCCAACTTCAGATAAACCGTAAGTCTGTCACCGCATAGAGGATTGTTGCCATTCGCTCGACTGTCGGCTCCAGGCAGCTCGCCGAAGTTGCGCGGGCGCTTGTTGTGATCCAGGATCACTTCCTGGTACAGCTCATTGAAGTAGGACATGAGGAGTTCCTGCTTTCACTTGAAGACCTCGATTGCTTTGTGCAAAGCCGCGACGAGCGCGTCAATCTCGTCAAACGTATTGTAGAACGCCAGAGAAGCCCTGGCTGTGGCCGGCACGTGATAGAAATCCATCAAGGGCTGTGCACAGTGGTGACCGGTCCTGATCGCCACACCATGTTCATCCACGATAGTTCCGATGTCGTGCGGGTGAACACCCGCGACGGAGAAAGACTGGACACTGGCCTTGTGGGGTGCGGTCCCGATGAGTTTCACGTCAGGAACGCTCGCCAGGCTCTCCATCAGATAGGAGAGCAGATCGGCTTCGTACCGGATTACGTTTTCGACGCCGAGTCCCTCAAAGTAGTCGATCGCCGCCCCGAGTCCCACGGCTCCCGCGATGTTTGGCGTTCCCGCCTCATATTTGTACGGCAGCACGTTGTAGCGCGTCTTCTCAAAGGTGACCGTGCTGATCATGTCCCCGCCTCCCTGGTACGGGGGCATTTCTTCCAGGAATCGCGCCTTTCCATAGAGGACTCCGATGCCCGAGGGACCGTACAGCTTGTGACCGGAAAACGCGTAGAAGTCGCAATCGAGGTCCTGCACGTCGACTCGGAGGTGGGAAGCGGCTTGAGCCCCGTCGACGAAAACCGGGATCTGCCGGGCATGAGCGATCCGAATCATCTCTTTGATCGGATTGATTGTCCCGAGCACGTTGGACAAGTGCACGACCGAGACGAGACGCGTCCGCGGTCCGAGAAGCTTTTCGTATTCCTCCAGGATCAGCTCGCCTTCATCGGTTATTGGAATGATGCGGAGCCGAGCCCCTTTCTCCTCGCACAGCATCTGCCAGGGAACAATGTTCGAATGGTGTTCCATGGCCGAGATGATGATTTCATCGCCCGGACCCACATGACTGGCGCCGTAACAGCGGGCCACGAGATTAACCGCCTCGGTCGCACTCCTCACGAAGATCGTTTCCCGCGGTTCGGCAGCATTTATGAACCGTTGCAGCTTTTCCCGCGCCCCCTCGTAGGCATCGGTCGCCCTTTGGCTGAGCAAATGCACACCCCGGTGAATATTCGCGTTGTCCGTCGAATAGAAGCGGCTGATGGCATCGATGACCGACTGGGGTTTCTGGGAAGTAGCGGCGTTGTCGAGATAGACGAGGGGGTGACCGTGGATTTGCTGCTTCAGGATTGGAAAATCAGCCCGCACTCTCTCGACATCGAACCAGGCCGAACCTTGGTGCGCTCTGCTTGCCACATTTGCGGCTCTCATGTTCTCTCCTACCGTTCAACGTTCACCGTTCAGCGTTCACCGTTGCGGGTTACTGCCAACCGGCTACAGGGAACGGTGAACGTTGAACCGTCCTACTCGGGCACGTGACCAAGCCAGGCAAACAGGAACCGGTCAAGCTGGTTCCTCAGATCTCCGATCCTCACCTGGCTGACGATCTCGCTCGCAAACGCGTAAGTGAGCAGGTTTGCGGCCGCCTGCTTGTCGATTCCTCTCGACCGGAGATAAAAGAGCGACTCCTCCTCAAGCCGACCAATCGTCGCCCCGTGGGTGCACTTCACATCATCGGCGTAGATCTCAAGCTGCGGCTTGGTGTTGACGAGGCAATCGTTAGACAGGAGGAGGTTGTTGTTCGTCTGTTTCGAGTCGGTTTTCTGTGCTCCCTTGGAGACCACGATGCGCCCGTGGAATACCGCCCGGGAAGAATCGGTGAGTATCCCCTTGTACAACTCTCGACTGTCGCAATGGGCCTTAACGTGCTCAATCCGGGTATGGTTGTCGATGAGCTGGTCGGAGGCGCCGAGATAGAGCCCGTGCAGAAGGGCATTTGCTCCTTCCCCGTCCAGCGTAACCGTAAGATTGTGACGAACCAGCGACCCGCCGACATCAAAGGAAGCCAGGCGGAGCGAACTGCTTCTTTCCTGGCAGGTGCGCAGCGTCCCAATGTGAAATCCCTTGTCGCCTTCAGCCTGGATCGTGTAATGGTCGACGTTACTCGCGTCTCCGGCCACAAGCTCCGTCACCGGGTTACAAAAGTAGGCAACGCCGGCTTGTCCGGCGTAGCCCTCGACTATCCTGACTTCGCTGTTCGCACCAATCAGGAGAAGGTTTCGGGGATGTACGGCGAAGGGGTGCTCGGAGCCGGTTGAGAGGTAGATCAGATGTATCGGCGTCTCGAGGACCGTGCCCGGAGGAACGACTACCAACGAACCTTCCTTCATGAAGGCGGTGTTTAAGGCCGTGAAGGCATGTTCGTCGGGATCGGCGTATTTGCCGACGTGCCGCCCGACCAGGTCCGGCGCGTGGGTCAACGCCTCCGAGAGGCTCTGGACCTGCACGGAATCCGGCAAACCGTCGCGCCGCGACAGATCCGAGCTCAAAAAGCCGTTCACGAATACCAGTCGCGGACCCGGCAGCCCGAGCAGCCAATGGTCGGAGAGTTGATCATACAACCGGGTGGGCCCCGCTAATCCAAAGGCCGTTCGGGACAGAGGGGCCAGATTCGTGTACTTCCAATCCTCATCCCGGGTTGTCGGAAAACCGTATTCCGCAACCCTCAGTATGGACGCCTTTCTTAATTGTTGAAGCCAGTCCGGAACCGGTCCGGTGCCCTGTCGTTCAAACTCGGCAAAATTGGCCAGGTATTGGTCTTTTTCTTTTCGTACAGCTTGAATCATGGTGATTGTCGATTGTTGATCGGCGATTGATGATTGGTTCGATGATTGGCGACTGGTGATTGTTGACCGTCAATCGACAATCAACAATCACCAATTATCAATTACCCCACCGGCTCTTTTTCCAGCCAGGAATATCCCTTTTCTTCAAGCTCGAACGCCAGGCTCTTGTCTCCGGACAGAACGATGCGGCCCTCAGCCAGGACGTGAACAAAATCCGGAACAATGTGGTTGAGCAGCCGCTGATAATGCGTAATAACGAGAAAGGTCCGGTCCGGGCTCCGTAATGCATTAACACCCTCAGCCACGATTTTCAGCGCGTCGATATCCAGGCCGGAATCCGTTTCATCCAGGATCGCCAGGCGAGGCTCGAGAACCGCCAGTTGGAAGATCTCGTTGCGCTTCTTTTCACCCCCGGAAAAGCCTTCGTTAACGGCCCGGTTAATCAGGGCATCATCCATCTGCAGCAACTTCATTTTGTTGCGAACCAGGGAGAGGAAGTCCATCGCGTCAACATCGTCTTCTCCCCGGTACTTGCGGATCGAATTCAGCGCCGCCCTGAGGAAGTACATGTTGCTGACGCCTCTGATCTCGACCGGGTACTGGAAGGCCATGAAGACGCCTTCACGGGCACGGTCTTCCGGCGCCATGTCGAGTAAGTTCTTGCCGTCATACATGATCTCGCCGGCGGTCACTTCGTAAGATTCCCGCCCTGCCAAGACCTGGGCCAACGTGCTTTTCCCGGACCCGTTCGGGCCCATGATCGAGTGCACCTCGCCCTTCTTCAGAGTCAGGGTGATGCCTCTGAGGATCGGTTTGTTGTTTGCGCTAACGTGTAGATTCCTTATTTCCAACATGTGTTTCTGTTTCTCCACTTCACTGGCCAACGAATAACGCGAATAACGCGGATTAGCCGACGCTGCCTTCCAGGCTGATGCTGAGGAGCTTTTGCGCCTCGACGGCGAACTCCATGGGCAGCTCCTTGAAGACTTCTTTACAGAACCCGTTGACGATCATTGAGATCGCGTCTTCGGCGGAAAGACCGCGCTGCTGACAATAGAAGATCTGGTCCTCGCCGATCTTGGATGTGGACGCTTCATGCTCCATCTGAGCCGTGCTGTTTTTGATCTCGATGTAGGGAAACGTGTGCGCTCCACACTTGTCACCGAGCAGCATCGAATCGCACTGCGTGTAATTCCTGGCGTTATCGGCGCCCCCGAGAATCTTCACCAGGCCACGATAGGTGTTTTGCCCAAAACCAGCCGAAATCCCTTTCGAGACGATCGTGCTGCGGGTGTTCTTGCCGATATGGATCATCTTGGTCCCGGTATCGGCCTGCTGGCGCTTCTTGGTCAAAGCCACCGAGTAGAATTCTCCGACCGAGTTGTCTCCCATCAGGATGCAGCTCGGGTACTTCCACGTGATGGCCGAACCCGTCTCCACCTGGGTCCACGAGATTTTCGAGTTGACGCCGGCGCACTTGCCTCGCTTGGTCACGAAGTTGTAAATACCCCCGCGGCCTTCGTCGTCGCCGGGATACCAATTCTGGATCGTCGAATACTTGATTTCCGCATTATCGAGCGCCACCAGCTCGACCACCGCCGCATGCAACTGGTTCTCATCGCGCATCGGCGCGGTGCAGCCTTCCAGGTAGCTGACGTAAGCTCCTTCATCGGCAACGATAAGGGTGCGCTCAAATTGGCCGGTCTTCGCTGCGTTAATTCGGAAGTAGGTGGACAGCTCCATGGGGCAGCGAACCCCTTTCGGGATGTAGCAGAAGGAACCGTCGGTGAAAACCGCGGAATTCAGACAGGCAAAGAAATTGTCGGTGTACGGAACAACCGACCCGAGATACTTCTTCACCAGGTCCGGGTGATTACGGACCGCTTCCGAAAAGGAGCAAAAAATGATCCCCAGCTCCGCCAGTTTCTCTTTGAAGGTTGTCGCGACTGAGACACTGTCAAATACTGCGTCGACCGCAACACCGGCCAACAGCTCCTGTTCCTCCAGCGGAATGCCGAGCTTCCTGTAAGTGTCCAGGATTTCCGGGTCGATCTCTTCAAGGCTCTTCACCGTCTGCTTCTTGGACGGCGCCGAGTAGTAGATGATCGACTGATAATCGATGGGCGGATAGGTGACGTTCGCCCAGTGCGGCTCTTCCAGTGTCAGCCAGTGACGGAATGCACGCAGCCTCCACTCGAGCATGAACTCGGGCTCGCCTTTCTTCTCAGAAATGACGCGGATGATATCCTCGTTCAAGCCTGGAGGTACAGTATCGGCTTCCACGTCGGTGTAGAAACCGTACTTGTATTCCTGGTTCGCCAGTTCGTGAATCTGTTGGGTTTCGGTCGGCATTCTAACTCCTTAAATCGTCGATTTCTCCGGGTGTCGCTGCGCGGGTGCGTTCAGGCTACCTTCAGCGGGTTGGCCGATCGCCCGGTCAGGGGAATCAGCGGGGGTGACAGCGGCCGTGTCATGTCCCAAAGCGTTATGTTGTCGAGCGCCTTATAGACCGTGTGGTTGATCAGGTGCCAGTTCGTCCGCACCGGGCAGGTCGATTCCTGTCGACAATCTCCCGGCGCGTCCACGCATTCCGTCATCGCAAAAGGTCCATCCAGTGCCCCGATTACGTCGGCCACAGTGATCTGGTTTGGACGCCTTGCCAGTCGGTACCCTCCCCTTGCTCCGCGATGCGAGAGCAGCAGGCCTTCCCGAGTCAGGACTTTCAGGATCTTGCTGACCATCGGCAGAGGAAGCGCGGCCCGCTCGGACAACTCCCGTGCGCTCAAGGTCAGCCCCCCAGGATCAGCTGCAAACTCCGTCAGCAGCAGAATCCCGTAGTCCGTCTGTTTGCTCATCCGAATCATCGACGTCAACCTAAAATCAGTTAATAGTACCAACTTGGTACTGATTACGAAGCATAACAACCCCTACGCCACTTGTCAACCTGTCAGGATGCGGTTTTGTCGGGCTGAGTTTCAGAGCCGGTGATAAGTGGAGAGCTGTCGGGAAGGGAGCCCGCGAATACTGCCCAATATTGGGGTCGATCAGCGGACGGTGAAATATTCGCGGGCGTGAGTCTAGGAAAACCGGTCGTGACCCTGGACCTTCACGATTTTGTTATACAGCCCGAGGATCAGAAGCGTGGGCGCCCATTGCCCGACGAAGACCGCCGCTTCGCCCTTTCCGAAAGCACGAAGTACAGCCGATGCGACGATTGAGCCTGCCGCAGCCCAAAGAAATGTGTCGGATGGGAGTTTGGACGTCTGCTCCTCGATCGCGCGCGCTATCGGACCCTCAGTTCGCGAAGTGGTGGTCCCAGTGGTGAAAGTACCTTCCATGCATTACCTCCTTTGGAAAGTGGTTTGTAATTCGAGGTTGAAAGACAGGCGCAGGTATCAGCCTGGCGTAGGACTTGAGAGTAGAACCTCTTAAACCCATTCTGGCCTGAGGGGGAAGAGGAGTCAAGCGAGGGGGGAGGCTTGGCACTGTTAAAAGATTTCTACCGCTGCTGGGCCGCAGCGGCTTCTCGGGGCGCGTAATAGCCCGGCTTGGTAGCGGCGACGACTCCCGACTTCAACGATCGCACTTCGAGATTTCTCCAGGAACCATCTCGAAGAATGTTCCTGGGGATATAGGAGATGTAGTACTGATTCTTCAGTTCATCCGCAACGGCTTTGTAAATCTCCGTGAGGGTTGAATACGTTCGAGTGTCGAGCACTTTGCCGCCGGTTTGCTCCGAGATCCGCTGCAGAAACCGTTTATTGGCGATGATGTACTCGTCGGTCAGTTCCTCCGGGATTAGTTGAGAGGCCGCCTGGTACTCCATGCGGGCGGCAATGGCCCCGGCCCAATATTCGTCCAGCTTAGATACCGTGTAAACAACCGCCTCCGATTCGAGCGCCAGCCGCACGGCTTCGTCCCGGGTCGCCATGCTGCCCGTATCCGCGCCGTCGGTAAGAAGAATGACGGCCTTCCTTCCCTCGACCCCTTTCAGGAGGTCATCGAAAGTCACGTACAAGGCATCATGGAGGACTGTATTCCCGCGCGGGTAGACACTTTCCAGCGACAGCTGAATTTTGTTCGGGTCGTTGGTCCAGTTCAGAATCAGCCGCGGCTGGTAGTTGAAAACAATTACGGCGACCTTGTCGTCCGGCGAAAGGTTTCGGACAAATTCGAGCGCTGCGCGCCGTATCTCGCCCTGCACCGACCGAGTGCTTCCACTGATGTCCAGGAGAAGAACAACGTGGATGGGCAACGAGGCTTCGGCGTAGAAGTTGGCGATATCCTGCTTGACGCCGTCCTCCAGGATCTGGAAGTCGTCCCTGGTCAAGCCGCGCACGAAACCGCCTTCATAGGAGCGCGCACTGACAGGGAGGAAGATCTGATTGACCGCCACCCCAATTCGGTATCCGGGGCCCTTGTCGGGTGGCTTTTGAGCGGGGGCCGGCTGTTCGGCTTGTATTCCAGCCAGAAACATCAAGAGAAAGGCAAGGGTTTGAGGCACAAGGGGAATTATAGCAAAAGGGTTGAGGGACAAGCGGACGAGTGCCGAATCATTTTGGAGTGCGGCGGCAACGAGAGGCCGTCGCTTTATCAGGCCTCGAGGCCTGACAAAGCGACGGCCTCTCGGTGCCCTGATCCTTACACGAACTTTGGGATAACCACCCAACGGGGGTGGGGCACCCCCTGGGAGCGCAGGCGTCTCGCCCAATGCCATTTCATTTACTTTTTTGCCCGGTGGCCAGGGCGTCGGTGCAACCAGCCGTGGTGAACGGGGCTTTTATTGTGGCCGGACTCTCCAGAGTCCGGCAGCCGGGCTGGGAGCCCGGCGAAAACGATGGTTGCAGCTCG
>RPQK01000196.1 GCA_003819755.1 Acidobacteriota bacterium
GAATATCGAATATCGAATATCGAATGTCGAATGTCGAAGGAAGGGAAAAGCTGTAGACTCGGCGAATGTCGAAGGAAGGGAAGCCTCTCATCTGAACGCTGGATCGACGAAAACAACCAGCTAATCTCTATATTCGTCTCCAGCATCAAGACGGCGAAACGGAGGATCCAACGATCATTTCTTCCTCACTTCGACATTCGACATTCAGTATTCGATATTCGACATTCTGTCTTTCTTCTTCATCGGGCAGGCTTTTGGTTGCGGCTACGCCGCGCCGTGTAATTCGTGGATAAAGAAACCAGACGGCCCCCTACGACGCCAACTCCGGGACCGGGAGGCTATGGGCCTGGGCGAAGGTTTGAATGACGTCGGCCAGTTTCGTCATCCATTGGTCGAATCCTATGCTCTCCTCGGGGGCTATCATGTACGTCAGGTCCGGGCGTCGATCGGCCCAATGGTCCTTCGTGTCGTCCATAACGTGGTAGAATTTCCGCCCGCCAACCTCCTGGCCTTTCGGAAAGCGGCTCTTTTCCCAGACTCCTGAGAGCGCCTTGAAGACATCGGTCCTCTCTTGAGCGACCAACGCTGCCGCCCGATAGGCCTCGACCAGCTGCCTCAAGGCCTGCCGTGGCTGTTTTCCCTCGGCTGACGAGTGGGCGGATAATAGCGTCTTTTCAATGCCGGCCAGTGCGCCCAGCATGCGGTTGTGATGGCGGGTCAACCACGCTATCGATAGAAAAACCTCCAGGTTGTGACGGTTGCAACTGACACGGGGAATCCGTTCAAGAAGCTTTTCGATCAGTTGGTCGCTTTGGAGCTCCATGGAGCGCGCCTGATCCGTTATGTCCTTGTATCGCCCCGTGTAAACCGGCTTGTAATCCAAGCCCGGAAGAGACGGGAGTGCGGGTGGAGGCAGCGTCATGTCGTACCGGGTGCCGCCGATTCCCTTGCCCTCGGAATTCCCATAGGCCTTTCCCCGCGCCCTGGAGACCACCCGGTCCCACGATTTTTCGAAGAAACGGGCCTGGGATTGAAGCCTCCGATAGACATCCGTCATTCCTGCGACGTCCGGTCCGTAAAACACCGACATGAAGTCCGCCACGTGTTGATCGGGCGAGACGCGGCCCGGCCCCCATCCGTACTGTGCGGCTGCCGACCACCCCAACCAGAATGTCTCACCATGTAACCCGGAGTCGTCCCAGGCCGCTCCGTAAACCCCCATCGGGTTCCCCAGGCGAGCCATGCCACGGTACGTTTCGAAAGCCTCGGCTATCCGGCCCGGCTGGACTCCCCTGTCAGTCTCCATGGACAGGTGATTCGGAAACAGCCTCTCCTCTCCTTGAAACGAGGCGTAGATTAACTGGCGCATCCCGAGGACGGCCTCTTCGCGAAGCTGCGCATCATCTGAGCTCATCACCCCGTTGATCAAGTCGGGCGGGAGCAACCTGATGTGCTCCGCCTGGACCGGGTATTCGACCCAGGCCAGCATCTTCCGTCCGCGCGCGGACAAAAAGGCGTGCGCGCGTTTGGCGAAGTCGATCCAGGTCAGGCTGCGGTTTTCGTCGTTGTACGGACGAGAGCACTTCTCACAAATACCCGCGTAATAAACCTCGTCAGTCGAAACATGGAAGTACTGGACACCTCGGGTGGCTTTGAGGAGGTCATCGTACATGGAGAAGAGCAGCTCGTAGGTCTTCTCGTCGCACATGCACGACTGGTAGTTATTGCCGTCGGAGCGCAGATGTGCGTACTGTGGATGTTTCAGTACATACGCCATGTGCGCCGGCGATTGGATCTGCGGAACGATTTGAATGAAACGCTCCAGTCCATAATCGACCATCTCTTGGAGCTCGGCCGGCGTGAAGGCGCCGGGAGCGCCTATCACGGGGTGGGAAGGGTAAGCGAACTTGTCCTCGAGCTCGAACCCGATCATGTTGACCTTGAACCGGGCCGACCAGTCCAGGTACCGCTTGAGCGTTTCCATCCGGTCCTGGTGATGCTTCGTGTCCCAATGCAGAAACCTGAGCTGGAAGGCGGGCCAGTCCTCAATGGTGGCAACCGGCAGCACCAGGCGACCGGGTCGATCAGGCTTGAGGAGCTGAAGGAACGTCTGAACCCCGTAGAAGAGGCCCTGATCGGAATTGCCCGTGATGTCAATACGACGAGGCGCGATTATGAGCCGGTAAGCTTGCTTGTCGAGCTCCGGGTCAGTTCCAGTGCGTACGGTCCCCGCCTGAACGGACAGGAGGATCAGGTCTTCCTCGCGATCTCGGGCTGGGGCGAGTTGGAAGGAGTGAAAGGCCTGGAGGTCGCCGACCAGCGCTCGCACGGCGATATGGTCGCGCGAGACGTTGGTACTATAGCTCCAAGCGGTTGTTATGGCCGTTTCCCCCTCCCCGAGCTTGACCGTGCGTGGCGACGGAATGACCGAGTAGCCGCGCGAACAGAGGTCGGTCAGACCGGGTTCGGAGGCGGCAGCAGCGCTAGACGACAGGACAAGAGGCAGGATCACGAAGAGTTTACAGAACCGATTCATATTACGGCTCCTTGTTTCATGCGCACGGACGAACACGGACGAACACAGTCCATGTCGGCCTGTGTTCGTCCGTGTCAGTCCGTGCGCGTGCGTGTAAATTACGGCTCTGATCGGTTGGGCAATCCCGAGCTATTACTTGCACCCCGCATGAAAGTTATTGATCGAGACAGCCTAGCCAAACGGAGTCTATTGGTCACATCCGCGCCTGTCAAGGTTGAATTTTCCTGTTTCAATTCGAACCTAACCTCGCTAAACTTACTTGGGGAAAACAAGGAACTACTTTTATGCATGGAGCCATCGCAGGCCGGGGAAAGGGGTTAGCACCGCAGCGCGTGCGCGGCGTCAACCGGGCTCTGGTCCTGCAACTGCTGCGCCGTTTCCGTCAGTTGTCGCGGGCTGACATCGCGCGCCGGACAGCACTCTCGGAAGGGACGGTCTCGAGGATCATTGCCGAATTGATGCAAGAGCACCTCGTGACCGAGCAAGGCGTCGAGAATTCAACCGGCGGCCGGCCGGGCACCCTCCTTCGCCTTGACTCCGGTCACTTTTGCGCGGTGGGAGCGGAGATACAGAACTGGGAAACCCGGGTGGCGGTCGGAACGGTCGAAGGCCGGGCCATTGAGGTTCAGACTTTGCGCACACCCAGCGCCCCTCCGAAGGCTCTGGACCAAGTCGCTAACGCCTTTGAGATCTTCGCGCGGAAGTACGGGCCGGAGCGAATCGAAGGACTCGGAGTCGCGGTTAGAGGTATCGTGAACAGCGATACTGGCGTGATCGAAGTGGGGAGCACGCCTTCGTGGAGCGGGACGCGGGTCAAGGAGCACCTGCAAAAGCGGCTGAACGCTCCGATATACGTGGAAAACAACATCCGGGTGGCGGCTCTGGCCGAATACGACCTCGGCGCTCCCGAGGCTCACAGCAGCCACAGTCTGCTGTTCGTCAAAGTCGACGAAGGCGTGGGGATGGGGATCGTCCTGGACGGTCGATTGCATCGCGGGCCGCACATGGCAGCGGGCGAGTTCGGGCAGATGGTTATTTGTGACTCTCCGGGGGATGGGCGCCATGATCGTCCCGGTTGCCTGGAGTCTCTCGCTTCCAACACCGTCATCTGCGATCGCTACGCCGAACTGCTGGGAACGGCCCGCAAGGGCGGTGAAGAGACGGCTTCCAGGGCCCGGCAAATCTGTTACCTGGCCATGCAGGGAGACGAGCCCGCCCGGCAGGCTCTGGTCGAGGCTTGCCGTTACCTCGGAATCGGAATTGCGAATGCCGTTTGGGGACTTGACGCCGACATGGTCGTGATTGACGGAATTATCACCGAGGCCTGGCCTCTGGTCTCGGAAGCTATTCGACGACAGTTTCCAACCGAACGGGAACTGTCCAATTTCCATCACCTCGTGTTGCGTCCTTGTGCCTTCCGAGGCGACGGCTCGCTGCTCGGCGCCCTTGTCTTGCCCTTTGCCCATGTGATGACTACCGGCCAGCGGGCAGCCGGGGTGGAAGCGGTCAGTTAGTACGGGACTCTGAAAGGGGGCGGTGCCGTGGACATGTCCAGCCAGAAGGCGGGATCTGAATCAGGGCAGCTCAAGCGGGTCCTTTCGCGCTCGGACCTGATCCTTTACGGGCTCGTCATTCTGACGCCAACCGCCGCCTACCCGGTCTACGGCATCATCGAGAACGCCTCGCACGGCCATGCGGCTCTCAGCTACCTGGTGGCGATGGTCGCCATGCTTTTCACGGCTGCCAGCTATGCAAGGATGTCGGCTGCCTTTCCCCGCGCTGGATCGACGTACACATATGCGCAGCAGTCGCTGAGCGAGCGCATCGGTTTCCTGGCCGGCTGGGCAATGATCCTCGACTACTTCCTGATACCGCTGCTGAGCGTCGTTTACCCGGCCTTGACGGCCGCCCGCCTGATCCCCCAAGTCCCGTATTTGTTCTGGATCGTGGTTTTCAGCCTGCTCATCACCGCGATTAACGTCAGGGGCATCAAGATGACGGCGCACATGAGCCGGTTCATGCTGGCCGTCATGTCCGTATCAACGGTCCTTTTTGTCGGTCTCTCGGTGAGATTCGTGCTCCTGAGGCAGGGAGCGCGCGGGCTGATTGAGCCGGGCGCGCTGGTTAATCCCGGGAGCCTGGAATTCTCCCCTCTGCTCCTTGGAGCCGGCATCGCGACGCTTTCCTATATCGGGTTTGATGCCGTCTCAACGCTGGCCGAAGACACGCGCCGCCCGGAAAAGGATATCGGCTTTGCGATCATCGTCGTCTGCCTGCTGCAGACTGTGTTTTGCCTCGCAACGGTTTACCTGGCCCGCCTGGTCTGGCCCGATTACCGGTCCTTACCACAGAGTGAGACGGCCATTCTCGACATCAGCAGTGCGATTGGCGGCTCCTGGATGTTCGGCTGGATCACCTTTGTGCTGCTGGTCGCCGGTCTAGCGAGCGCGCTCACCGGTCAGGTGGGCGCTTCCCGGCTGCTCTACGGCATGGGGCGCGACGGAGTGCTCCCACGCCGGTTTTTCGGGTATATCAACCCCAAATACTCCACGCCGACACGCGCCATCTACCTGATGGGAGGGCTCTGTCTCCTGGGCGGTTTTATCGCCGACTTCACCCTCTTGGTTCAGATGCTCAACTTCGGCGCCTACGTCGGCTTCATTCTGGTCAACCTGAGCGTGATCCGGCACTACGGCTTCAGAAGCGGCGGAAGAGGCGTCTCCCATTGGCTGACCAGCTGGATATTCCCGGCACTCGGCGCCATCGTCTGTTTCTACATCTGGCTGAGCCTTACGAACGCCGCGAAAATCGCCGGTTTTGGCTGGATGGCCCTTGGCGTGCTGTATCTTGCGATTACAACCCGTGGCTTTCGAACTTCCCCCAGGCGTCTTCAAAGCCTGGCCGACGAGGGACAACAGCCTTAGCAGGAGCAGGAAGGCATGAGAGGAACCGTGACGGATACAAGGTTCAATCAACGAATAACGGCGTTTGTCGAAGAACATACGCCCCGGCTAATCGAGATCGTCTCGGACCTCGTGCGAATCCCTTCGGTCAACACGGCTCCGTCTGGAACTGAGAAGGAGTGCCAGCTCTACCTGGCAGACGCCCTCACCCGGCTTGGCTGGGAGCCGCAGCTCTATCGTCCGGACGAAGTCGCGGGGGTGCCGGAACACCCCCTTTTTTGGCCGGGTCGCAACTACGACGATCGTCCAAACTTGGGGGCTGGCCGGAAAGGCAGAGGCGGAGGCCGATCCCTGGTGCTTTCCGGACACATCGATACCGTGCCGGTCGGGAGTGCGCCCTGGACCCGCGCTCCGTTCGGAGCGGAGCGGGATGGCAACCGGCTTTATGGGCGAGGCGCTAATGACATGAAAGGAGGCGTTGCGACCAACCTCTTCGTCCTTGAAGCGCTCCATCACCTGGGGATCGAGCTCGCCGGGGACCTAGTCTTTGAAAGCGTCGTGGATGAAGAATTTGGCGGCTCGAACGGGACGCTCGCCGGCCGCCTGGCGGGCTTCAACGCCGATGCCGCGGTCATCTCAGAGCCTTCCTTCCTTCGAATCTGCCCCGCGCAGCGCGGCGGCCGCGTGATCCATATCGAGCTCCGGGCTGAGGCCGAGGGCATTCTCGACGAGGGAGGACTGGGCAAGGGCGTCGTTGCTCAACTCGAATGTTTTTTGCGCAAGATCTGGGAGTTTGCCGATCAGCGGAGGAAGGCTGCCCCCGCGCACCCTCTCTACGCTCGACACGCGGCTGACCCGGTCCCGGTCGCCGTCACGCGTATCTCTACCGGTCCGTGGGGGAACAGCGAGCCGATCGCAGTCCCTGGGAAATGCTGGATGGAGGTCTACCTGCAGGCGACGCCGGGAGAGACCGGGGAAGAGATTGACCGGCAGTTCCACTCCTGGCTTGACGGTGTTGTGGCCGCAAACCCACAAGTCTTTTCGTCGCAACCGGTTGTAACCTTCCCCAACCGCTGGCTTCCCGGATCCGATATCCCCGTTTCGCATCCCCTCGTTCAGGAGCTGTCCGAATGCGTCAGTTCCGTGCTCGGCCGGCCTCCGGCCATCGAGGGCATCGAGGGCCCAGGGGACATGTTCCTCTTCCAAAAGAGCTTCGGGATCCCGGCCGTTTATTGGGGAGCGCGCGGGGGCAACACCCACGCGGCCGACGAGTATGTTGAAATCGACTCGCTGGTGGCGGCCGCCCATTCCCTGATCTTGTTCGTTTGCCGATGGTGCGGGGCGGTGGAGGGACCTTCCGTCGATGGGGCGGTTTCTGATAAGAGGAAGGTGGAAGAGACCTTGAAATAAGTGATCCTGTTATCCCAAGGAAGTGGCCGTTCGGCCCCCCGACGTAGGGTGGGTTTCGAACCCGCCCGGTGCTTTATCAGGGAGGGTTGAAACCCACGCGGGCCGAAGCTCCACTCGCACGTAAGCGCGTTTGGGTGCTCCGCCCCGCGTGGGTTTCAACCCGTCCTGGTAAAGCACCGGACGGGTTCGAAACCCACCCTACGTCGGAGGGGCCGAACAGCCACTTCCATGCTGAAGGGGTCGACTGCGGAGGTATTTTATGAGCATCATTAATCGAAGGAGCTTTGTTGCCGCGTCAGCGGCCGCTTTTGCATCGGCGAGCCCGATCGTCAAGGGCAACGCAGCTCCTGACACTTCGCCGCTTCCCACGGTCAGGATTGGGAAACAGCAGGTGACCCGGCTCATCATCGGCGGGAACCCATTCAGTGGTAACGCGCATTCTGAGCCTCTCGTCTACGGGTCCAGCCTCTTCAAAAAGTACTTCACACACGAAAAGGTGGTAGAGACTCTCCAGTTGGCGTTCCAGAACGGAATAACAACCTTCCTGGGGCGGGTCGATGACAACGTTATCGGCTTTCTAAAGCTCTATGAAAAGACCTCCGGACGGGCCATCCCGTGGTTTGCACAGACAGCCAAGAAGCCGGATCAGGGAGCAACCAGGCAGGAGGTACTCGACAACATTCGCCTGGCTCGGGACAACGGGGCTGTCGCCTGTTACCTGCAGGGAGTGTCGGCGGACTACCTGGTCGCCGAAGGCCGGCTGCGGGAAATCGAGGAGTACCTGTCCTTCATGACGAAACTCGGGATGACCGTCGGGATCGGCGCTCACGAGAACCGCACCGTCCAGGAAACGGCTCGAGCGGGATTGCGGCCCGAGTTTTACATGAAGACGATCAACTCCATCGGGTACTACAGCGAGAATCCTGGAGCAGTCCCGAACATCATGTCCAAGGTGAGCTGCCCCTGGATCGCCTTTAAAGTCCTGGCGGCAGGCCGAATACGCCCGGAAGAGGGCTTCCGGTAC
This sequence comes from Acidobacteriota bacterium, assembly GCA_003819755.1. Classification (GTDB taxonomy): domain Bacteria; phylum Acidobacteriota; class UBA6911; order RPQK01; family RPQK01; genus RPQK01. The sequence goes on from RPQK01000196.1 coordinate 7,874, forward strand.
GCACTCGACGCTGGCGCCGAGGTCCTTTGTGTGGGGATGTTCGATTTCCAGGTGGATTCGAACGTTGCGCTTTTCCGCAAGCTCCTTCAGGAAAGGAAAGAGCTGGGGGTTTCCGGGAGTTAGCGTGTTTTTCCAATGGACAACTAATCATGCGCCTTCATCCCGCTCTATCGCTGTTCCTTTTCGTGTGGACAGTCGCCGCACAGTCCTATCTTCCCCCGCCGGAGGTTTCCCCCGTACAGCTATCCCTCGGTCACCCACGACTCTCCTTTCGGTCGGCGACGGATCGCGGACCGGGTCGAAGTTTTGACGACGTGCGTCGGTTGTACAGCAGCGACCCGGCCTTTCATCGAATCTTCGAGAACGCGCTGGCGGCGGCTTCGAGTACTCGCGATCCGGCCACCGCTGCCGCAGCCTGGGTCGTAACCGGTGATGACCGCCACGCTCGTGCCGCCGCCGCGGCACTGCTGGAAGCACCCATCAGCTCGACGGGCGAAGGGCGTTACTCAAACGTCTGGTCGTTCGCGCTCGCGTGGGATTGGTTGTACGGTCACCCGGCGCTACTCGATTCCAGGGAAAAGACGGCAGCCCGGATTGCGGAGCGGGTTGAGACCGAGCTGGCCTGGCTTGACGGCCAATACATGGCCACCTGGCACGGCCGGAACCAGGCTGCTAATGGCACGATGGTCGGAGTCCTCGCGATCGGTGATTTGCCGGGCCAACAGCGCAACCTCGCACGCGCTGCTGCTCATTATGCCGAGGCTTTACGCGCGCTCGACTTCTCGGAAGGTTGGCCCGAAGGACCCAGCTACTGGATTTACAACCGTGCCGCCCCTTACGCCTTGGCCGCGGACTGCGTCATGAGCGCGACCGGGCAGGAACGAATCGCCGGCATCGACATTCGACTCGTAATGCGCAAGGTGGGCCTTTGGACTATTTATCAGTTCGCGCCCAACGGCGTATTCGAGCCGTATGGCGATTCGGCTGGTTCATTACGGTTGGGCGAGACCGGCTGGTGGGAAGTCACGGCCGATTACTTCGCGAAGCTTTCGAAAAGCCCCGCGGTCGCAGCCGGGGGCGATTGGTTCCGCAACCGCTCGTCCTCTCCGTACGGCAAACGTCCGCTGCACTGGTGGGCGGTGCTGAGCTATGACCCGTCTGTACGTCCGCGAACCGATTACGACCCCGCCAGGCCCGAGCTCTGGCTGCGAGACCATTTGCCGCAAACCATGCTGTTTGGCCGCGACTCCTTGGGAGTTACATTCTTTCGCGACCGGTGGGGAGACCCGGATGAACTGTTTGCGAGCTTCAAGGCCGGCGACCTGCTCGCCCATCACGATCATTACGATACCGGGCACTTCAGTATCCAATATGGCGGCTTACTCGCTCCGCTCACCGGCGTGTACGGAGACCCGGGCGGCTACACTGGCGTCTACCGGTTAGGGTATGCGATTCAGACTGTGGCGTCGAACAGCCTTCTCATTCTCTCGCCCCGCGAATCCGCCGCCGCCCTGCGGGCCCAGAAGCAGCCGGTCTGGACGGCGCTTAGCGGCGGGCAGCGCGTCGTCCGTCCCACCGGCTTTGACTGCCTCAGCGTGGAGCACTTCAAAGCGCAGCGCAATGCCGGACCCTTGGAGCGAGCCACGATCACGGCATTCGAAACCCATCCCGACGACTTCGACTACATAGCGGCAGACATCACGGCTGCGTACAACTCCACGCGATGGGCGGAGCCCGGAAGCGAGCCGAAAGTTTCACTGGTCACTCGCCAGCTCGTATACCTGCGGCGGGAGCGCGCCTTTGTTGTCTACGATCGCGTCGAATGTGTCCGGCCGTCGGACACGCCGAAGTTCCTCTTGCACGCCCTGACCAAGCCGAAGACCAAAGATGAGCGGCTGCTCGCCGGAAAAGACGCGGACAACGGCATACTGGAAAGTCGCGACTCCCGCTTCACAGTAGCGCAAGGAGGCGGGCTGCTCACCGCCATTTCCGTTCTGCCGGAGAAACAGCGCCTGCTCAAAATCGGCGGGCCGGATTACTACGCGTACGTGGAGGAGGACGGCGATCAGTCCGACGGGTTCGACGGCGTGAACCTCTCCGGAGGTGACCCATCACAGCCGCGTGAAACAAAACAGCTGGGGTTGTGGCGGGTGGAAATCGAACCCGCGAGACCGGGCGTCAGCCACCGTTTCCTGACCGTCCTCGTGCCACGGTTGGCGGCCGACGGTGCTTCGATTCCCTCAGTGGCACCGGTCGAGGCCGGGGCTTCGGCCGACGCCGTGTGCGTCGGCCGCACGGTGGCCGTTTTTCCGCGCAACCCAAAGCCACTCGAAAGCGCGCGCGTTGCGGGCGCCCACCGCGTGATCGTGTTCAATGACGGCGGGACACGGCAATAGAGCGGGCACGGCTTTTTATGCAGTGCGGCGGCAGAAGGAAAGACGAGCCGATTCGGCGGCCGGGGGGCAAGGCCCGCGGATTACGCGGATAAACGCGGATAACGCGAACTGGATCAGGAGCGGCGACTTCCAAGCCTTTTGGATCCCGGTCGCCGCTCCTGATCCAGTCCGCGTTATCCGCGTTTATCCGCGTAATCCGCGGGCCTTGCCCCCCCGGCCGCCGAATCGGC
>RPQK01000197.1 GCA_003819755.1 Acidobacteriota bacterium
ATGTTCCAAGGCCTCGTCGAACCGTCCTGTCTCCATCAGGCCGATAATGAGGTTCGAACGCGCTTTGACGCTCGCCGGCTCAAGGGCGACCGACTTGGCAAAGCATTCGATCGCCTCATCCATTCTCCCAGTCCGGGCGAGGGCAATGGCCAGATTGGTGAAGGCGCTCGAATTCTCGGGATCTAGACCGACCGTCTTTTGGTACTCCCGGATGGCCTCGTCCTCTTGGCCCTGTTTTTCTAAAGCCAGGGCCAGGTTGAAATGCGCCTTGGCCTCTTCCGAATTCAGCTCAACCGCCTTTTTCCACTCGGAAATGGCCGCATCCATTTGGTTTTTCCGGGTCAAATCCAAGGCCCGATCAAAGACGCGGAAAAAATCGGTAGCCGGGGCATCGATCCTCGTGAACTCGCCGGGTGGAACATTCACGAATTCGGGGATATTGACGGCTCTATTAGCTGCCGTGGCGTTTTCAATCAGGATTGCGGGGCTATCGTTACCCGCCTCGTCCAGGTGGGTCAGATACATCTGCGTAAAGGGCGATCGGCTCTTTGAACTGAAGACCAACCAGCGTCCGTTCGGGGAGAAGCTGTGCCAGGAATTCATGAGCGGTGTATTACAGTTCATCCGACGCGCTTCGCCGCCTCGGAACGGGACGATGTAGAGCTGGCTGTCGGGACGCATCAGCTGCCCATTCCGGCATTTCACGAATACAATCCAGCGGCCGTCGGGCGAAACCTTCGGAAAGTTGTTGCTCATTCCGTTTTCGGATGCGCCGGCGATCCTTTCCGCGATGCCGCCTTTTCCGTCGTTGAACGGAACACGGTAAAGGTCGTACTGGATCTGCGTTTCGTTCGGGTCGTTGGCGTATTCGGCCGGCTTCCATCCCTCGGGATACGGAACCCTGGCCTCAGCTCGCGCAAACACGATGTACTTGCCATCCGGAGACCAGACGCCATCCGTTTGAACGTATTTCGGGTCGCTGGCGCCCGGCAGAGGCTGCAGCTGTCCAGTCTCACGGCTGTACCAGGCGAGTATTCCCCGCGTTGGGAAAAAGACTTGGAGGAACCTGTGGTCCTTGAAGTTGGCGCTGTAGTATTTATCGAACAGATCCCGCCGGCTGTTCGGCGTGGGATCCTCGATGGTCGTCACCACATACCGTCCATCGGGCGAAACCTGCGACATAAATGCGGCCCGCAGCTTTCCTCCCAACCTGGCGCCAAAAGAGCTCCACTTGATCACGTCTTGATTACGGATGGTGGTTACCTTCGCGACTGGTACGAGGGCGTACAGCCCTTTGTCGTTTTGCGGCCCATCCACATCCAGCCCAAGCGTTTTTCCATCGGTCGAGAAAGAGTGGCAGTTCGCACAGGTCGGAAGGTCCTCCACCAACGTACGACTCTCGTTCTGTCCGATATCGCGCAGCCGCCACTTGATCAGGCCGATCGCCGTCGGCGGAAGGGGGCGAATCACCCCTTGTTCTCCCTCCGTCGGCATCAGCGGGACATCGCGGTAGAAAATAGGAGCACCCACGGGATCGGGCGACGTCTGGATCCTGACCTGGCCGCGCGAAAGCGGTTGTTGTGAGATCTGCTCCCCGAAACCGATTATTGTGACTACGGCCGGCCGCTTGGCCGAACGCCTCTTGATGGTTGCCCAAGTCCGATAGTCCGGTGTCCATGTTCGCGTTACCGCCTGCTCGGGAGTCAAGGCAGGCGCGTTCGTCGCAGTCACACACCGCTGATCAATTTCGCCGATCTTCATTCGCTCGCCGGGGGAGGTGACCTGAATAGGGGCAGAGGAGTCGCCGAATTCGATAATGATGGACCACTTGGTCGCCTGCTGGTCGCTATCCCGCCAAAGGAAAGTGGGAGGCGGAAACTCAGGCGGGTAGAGGGAACCTTCCGTAGGATAGTCGATCGTGATTGGGGCAGGCTCGCTATCAGCCGCAGCGCGCTCGACCAGGCCCGGACTGCAAACCAACGCGGCCACGACCAGCGACCAGATCGTAAACCTTCTCGACGACGCCTCCGAAAAGCTTTGGCAGTTATGCAATAAAACGCTCCAGTTCCAAGATTATACCCCGCCCTTTGGCAATAACGAGGTTATGTTATCATCCTGCCAAATGGTCAGACTCTGGCTGGTTCTCGCCTTTTCAGGTCTCCTGTTCGCACAAGATCAAGTCGATCTCACCGCAAGGTTCAACCGTGCGGTCGAGCTCCAGAGGAAAGGCGCACTTGAAGAAGCGGCATACGCCTACCAAGCCGTGGTCAAGGACGCACCCCGATATGCCGAGGCGTATGCCAATCTCGGTATGGTTCTCTCCCGTTTGAACCGCCATCGCGAGGCGATCGAGGCAAGCCGAAAGGCCATTGAACTGGCGCCCGCATTGACGCCCGCCCGTCTCAACCTCGGGATTGCATGCCATCGGGCCGGACAGTTCGAAGATGCGGTGAGCGCCTTCAGAGATTATCTCTCCCGGGAACCTGGCTCCCTGCAGGCCACACAGCTCCTCGGCGTTTCCTTGTTCGAGCTGGGGCGGGACGCCGAAGCGATACCTTACCTTGAGCAGTCGGTCAACCAGAATTCCCAGGATCCTGCGGTTCTTTACAGCCTGGGCCTCGCCTATCTGCGTCAAAGAGATGATCGGGTCTTCCAGATGATCAAACGGTTGAACGCTGCAGATTCTGGAAAACCGACCGGGCATCTGCTCCAAGGCCAGTACCATTTGATGGAGCAGGACTATGAACGTGCGATCAGCGAGCTGACCGAGGCCCGCAAATTAAACCCGCTTCTTCCGCGCCTGTATTACTCGCTCGGCTTAAGTCAGGTGAAAGCCGGACACAATCGTGAGGCGATTGAAGCGTTTGAGAAGGAGCTTGAGCTCAGCCCCAGGGACTTCTCCACGCACTACTATCTCGCCTATTCTTTTGAGGCAGACAACCGCGACGAAGAAGCACTGCCCAGGATTAAGAAGGCACTCACGTTCGATCCCGAATCCCCGGAGGGAAACGCACTTCTCGGAAAAATCCTGTTAGAGCAGGGGAAAGCAGCCGAAGCGTTGCCCAAGCTGGAACTCGCGGTTAAGGGAGATCCGAAGGAGCCCGACAAGCGCTTCCTTCTCGCCCGGGTCTATCAGAAACTCGGCCGCCGGGAAGACGCCAGCCGCGAATTTGCGGAAGTTCAGCGGCTAAAAGCCGAGCAGCTGCAGAAAACTCAGCAATACCTGGAGGGCGAGGCAGCGAAGAAGAAGCCGTGAGCCGCTGACCGCTGCCCGCTGACGGCTGACAGCTGCCCGGCTGACGGCTGACGGCTGACGGCTGACCGGTGGGCTGGCGGCGAATCTAGCGGCGGTTGAGTGACTCGCCACAAAACGGCGAGTCACTCAACCGCCGCTAGATTCGGCGCGACTCCACCGGTCAGCCGTCAGCCGTCAGCCGTCAGCGGTCAGCCTTCACGCCAGCGCACCCCGGCACGACGAACCGCAACCGGCGGTACAACCGAAGCAGTGATCGTCGGTCAAGACAGGTAAGCCTTCGAGCTCGGACAGAGACTCCAGCGAGTTCACATGGGAGTTCACACGGAGCCGTTCGTTTTTTCCCACCAGGTTCATCTCGAGCATCTGGTTGAAGTCGCAGTCGTAAAGGTAACCATTCCACCCGACGCTGATCAGGCTGCGGCACATCAACCCCGCCACCGTATCCTTATTGAAGCTGTTAACCAGCTGACTCAGGTATTCGTCGTACTCGCCGCCACGGTGGAGTGTCTCGGCGAACCGCCCGAGCGGCATATTGACCATGGTCAGCAGGTGGTTGAACTCAATGCGGAAATCGCTCCGCAGGTGTTCCCGGTAATCCTGTTCGAGTTGCGCTTGCGGACCTGGGAGAAAGGCTCCGAGCGGGTTATAGGCGAGATTGAGGGTCAGGCCGGAGCCGGGCATCCCGTAGCCCGTATCATTCAGCACCCGCAATGCCTGGATGCTCTTCTCAAAGACCCCCGCTCCTCGCTGCCGGTCCACATTCTCCCGGGTGTAGCACGGCAGCGAGGCGACGATCTCAACCTGGTTGGAGGCAAGAAATCCCGGCAACCCGTCATGCTTGGGCAAAAGAAAGGCCGTGAGATTGGAGCGGTTTATGACCCTTTTGCCAAGAGATCGGGCTTCGGCCACGAAATCGAGAAAATTCTCATTCAGCTCGGGCGCTCCCCCGGTAATGTCCAGAACCTCCACGCTCGGACTGAATTTCAGCAGGTGAAGAATGGCGGCAGCAGTTTCGGGAAGCATCCGCTCTGGCCGGTTGGGACCAGCCTCGACATGGCAGTGAGAGCACGTCTGATTGCAGAGTTTTCCCACATTCACCTGAAGGGTTTTGACTGCGCTCCGGGTAAGCGACGGCAGGCCGGCCTCCTGCAATCGGCGTTCAAAGGCATTTCTGTTCAAGATCGGAAGCTCTTCCATCGTTCTATTCCTGCCCTGCGTTTTCTGATAACGGCCGCGCTAGATCCTTCCACAGGCTGTCGAGATCGTCAACCCCGTCGATGTCCCGCAGGGTTCGAAGCTCGGCTGATCTCAAACCATGCCTCGCCATCATTGCCCGGGTCTGCTCAGCCACAGCCGACGTACTCCAGGAGATTTCCTCGAAAAGACCCGGCTCAAACCGTGACAGGGCCAACAACCAGTATCCCCCGTCAGTACTGGGTCCCATGACCGCCTGACAACCGGTCTCCAGTAGGGCGAAAGTTCGGTGAATGTCCGCCGCGGCGATCTCGGGAGTATCGGTAGCAATCACCGCGACGGCCCGGGCACCGGCGTCGAAGGCTTGGCGGAAGGCCGCCTTCAACTTGACCCCCAGGTCGCCGACGACCTGCGGCACGTAGGACTCGGCGCCCGGAAGCCAGGCCTGCATCGCTTCCCGCTCGGTGGGCGGCTCAAAAACCATCCAGCGATCGTAACCGGACGCCGCCGTGCGGGACCAGGTCCTTTCGGCCATCAGCCGATAGAGCCGGGCCGCTTCTTCGTCGCCGATGTCCTTTGCCAGCCGGGTCTTCACAGTCCCGGGTATCGGTTTTTTCGCAAACACCAGAAGAATGTTGGGGGAGGAAGGCGAATCTACCATTGCTCGAATTATAGCAACCGCTTACACCCCTGCCGGAAGTTCGCACTGGCCGAGAGCTTTTCCCTGAACTAAAAGGCCATCCCACACGTATCATAGAGGGATGATACGACTCAGGTTTGCCCTGTTCTGGGAGGCTGTGCGCATAGCGCTTCAATCCATATGGGCTCATAAGTTGAGAGCCTTCCTCACCCTGCTGGGAATCATCATCGGGGTCTCTTCCGTTCTCTTGGTGAGCGCGTCAATTGAAGGGCTGGAAACCTACGTCGAGACCGCGGTCTCTAAAGCGTTGGGCAGCAATACGTTCATACTGGCGCGGTTTGCTACCAGCGGAAGGGTCAGTGACGAGGAATGGGAGAAAATGGTGCGCCGGAACAAGGCCCCAAAACTCGAGGATCTTGACTTCCTACGCGCCCGCTGCGCGGCCTGCGACCAGATCGCTGCCGAAATGTCAGGAACGCACAACACCTACTTCGGAAGCGAGGAGATGCTGGATACGCAGATCCGGGGCGTCACCGCGAACATGATGTATTTGACTGACTTAACCGTTGAAGAAGGCCGCTTTTTCACCGATACCGAAGAGGAGCATTCGACATTTGCCGCGGTTATAGGAACAGACCTCAAAGAGAAGTTTTTCCACAGCGTCGATCCGATCGGCCAGGTAATCAAGGTCGAGAGCTATCCGTTCCGGGTAGTGGGTGTCCTTGAGAAGATGGGATCGGTCTTCGGCAATTCGCTCGACAACGTGGTCTATACCCCCATCGGGGCATACCACAAGATGTTTGGCGGGCGCCGGCAGCTCAACTTCCGGGGCAAATCGACGACGCGCGCGAATTTCGACGTAGCAGTCGAGCAGGTTCGGGTCGCAATGCGGGCCCGCCGTCACCTTCGCCCGAACGAAGACGACGACTTTGGCCTGCTGACGACAGATGACATCAACAACAACGTGGCCGCGTTCACAGGGGCGATTGCGGTCGTTGTCATTCCCATAACGTGTATCTCACTTCTGGTCGGCGGAATCGTGGTGATGAATATCATGCTGGTATCGGTCACCGAACGAACCTTTGAGATCGGTTTGCGGAAGGCGCTGGGCGCCCGGCGACGGGACATCGTGTACCAGTTCCTGATCGAAGCCTTTGTGCTGGCTGCGAGTGGAGGCGCAATAGGGTTGGTACTGGCGTTTGTCGGGGCGAACATCATCGAGAACACGACCCCGATCCCCATGACAATCACGCTGGCCTATATTATTCTGTCCTTGGGTTTTTCGGGCGGCATCGGCATCATTTTCGGGATCTACCCGGCCATCAAAGCCTCGCGTCTCGATCCCATTGTGGCTATCAGTGCGGAGCGATGAACAAAAACCAATACCTAGAAAACATCATTATGGGCCTCGGGACTCTCCGAGGTCACAAAATCAGAAGCCTCCTCACGATTCTCGGCGTCATCATCGGCGTGATGACCGTGATCGTTATCGCGTCGATCCTCACGGGAATGCGGCAGAATATCGTCAACCTTGTCGAGGAATTCGGCACGGATAATATCTATGCGTTTCACCTGACGACTGGCCCCTCCTTCGGCCACCGCGACCGGCGGGAATGGAACCGGAAACCTCTGAGAGTCGAAGATGCAATGGCAATCAAGGCGGGAACTGATGCCGTTCGGGAGGTGACTTGGGAGGGTTTCGCCTTCGGACGGGCCCCCACCCTCAAGTACGCCGCCGAATCATACAAGCAAGGTCGCGTTCGGGGAGTTTCGCCAGCCTACGCGGAAGTCACCAACATGGTCCTGAGCGAAGGAAGGTTCTTTGGTGAAACGGAGGACACCCGGCGCGCCCAGGTTTGCGTTCTCGGGGTCAGTGTCGTTGAAGCGCTCTTCCCCAATACAGACACAATCGTAGGAAGAAGCATCCAGATCGACGGGAACAGCTTCAGCGTCGTCGGGGTTTTGGAGAAGCGCAAAAGCAGCTTCATGGGCGAGAACGAAGAAGACAACATGGTCCTCATTCCGTACCGGACCTTCCGCAAGCTCAATCCGAAGAGCGACTGGCTGTTTATCCTGATCAGGGCAAACGAGGGTCAACTCGGACGAGCTCTCGACAATATCGAAGCCATCCTGCGACGGCAGCGGAATGTCCGGTTCGACAAGGAGAACGATTTCGACCTGACCACGGCAGACAAGATGGTTGAGCAGTTCGACTCCATCACCGCTTCCATTGGAATCATTGCGATTGCCATTTCCGGTGTGGGGCTCCTGGTCGGCGGCATTGGCGTTATGAACATCATGCTCGTCTCCGTGACCGAGAGGACACGCGAGATTGGCATTCGAAAAGCGGTGGGGGCCAGGCGGCAGGATATTACCTTTCAATTTCTGTTCGAGGCTATGACGCTGACGACAGTCGGAGGTGTCATCGGGATTGTTCTGGCCGCTCTCGCCAGTTACATCATCATGTTCCTCGTGCCTGCCCTGCCGGCCCAGGTCCCTCTCTGGGCGGTCATCGCCGGCTTCACGGTTTCTCTGTTCGTCGGCTTGGTTTTCGGCGTATGGCCCGCCGTCAAAGCTTCGCGCCTCGACCCGATCGAGTGCCTGCACTACGAGTAGACACAGTCGTTTTGCTCCTGGAGCATGAGGGCCGGAGGGAAGGACCAGAAGGACCGGAAGGACCTGAAGGACGAAAAGAAGATGTCTTTCAAGTCGTTCCGGTCCTTCCGGTCCTTCCCTCCGGCCTTCATGTTCCAGGAGCAAAACGACGTCGAGGTAAGCTCTGACCTGCAACGCTTTCGCCCGGCGTTCGGGATTGAATGCCTGGCCCTCTCTTTCCAAGCACTCAAGTCCGAACGCCCGGCGGTAGAAGCGTTGCCGCGCGGGGGGATGCGCGGTCCGCAGTGACTGACGAGCTTAGCTACGGACGGCCGGTTCAGATTCCTTCCGGCCGTCCGCAGCAAGGAAAAGCTCTATTTTTAAGGCCACCGGAAGCCCCGTTGACTCCCGGCAGCCGGGGGGAAGAAAGGAACGTCCGACATTTTTCCTGAAAGCAAGAGTGATGCCAACACCGCAATGACCCGCTGATCCGCCGATGCCTTCACTTCTTGTTCAAGTGCGCTTGTTATCAAACCGGTAAACATTCCCGGCCGGTTCTAGAGGCTATCGCTATCTTGTTCAATCCACGGTACTTCTCGGCAGACATCCGGCAGGGATAAATTCCCGGTTCTTAAGCGCGCTCCTCACTCAGTTTCTCAGTTTGTCAGTTTCTCAGTTTGTCAGTTTGTCAGCTTGTCAGCTTGTCAGCTTGTCAGTCTGTCAGTCTGTCAGTTTGTCAGTTCCCGGTCAGTTTGTCAGTTTGTCAGTCTGTCAGTCTGTCAGTTTGTCAGTTCCCGAGTTTGTTAGTAGAATCTCTCGATCCGGAGGAGCCCGAACAATGATCATTGCGGATTTGTCGCAGATCGATGGAAGAAAGTACCCTGCACGGAGGCGGACCCAGAACCTGGTAGGAGGCGCTTCGCCGATCCAGGCAAAGAACTTCAGTATCGGGATGGTGACGCTGGAACCAAACGGCGGACAGGTTCCGTGGCACAACCAGGAGCAGGAAGAGGTCTACTTTGTCCTGGAGGGGAACGGGGAGATGTGCCTCGGTCAGGAGCTCCAGGCAGTGACCGCAGGGCAGGCAGTCTACATCCCGCCCGGCGTCTTCCATCAGCTGACCAACACCGGAACCACCGTCCTGAAGATGATGTACTGTTACGGGCCAGCCGGCGACGTCGCTCACTGGAAACAGGAGCTTAACGGAACTCTCCCCCGGGCGGGATCAGAGGCACCGCCTCTTCCGCCGGGGGCGCGGCCTCAATGCACGAAGAAACCCGAGTAAAAAGAGGAGTCAGCACGATGGGCAGCATCGGGACACACCGAGTCGGAATCATCATGAATGGGGTGACCGGAAGGATGGGAACCAACCAGCACCTCATTCGGTCGATACTCGCTATTGCCAGGCAGGGCGGCGTGCGCGTCGGCGATGATGAGGTGATCATACCTGAGCCGATACTTGTCGGCCGCAATGCCGCGAAGCTGCAAAAGCTCTGCGCTCAGACGGGAGTCGAGAAGTGGACAACGGACCTTGACGCCGCTCTCTCCGACGATCGCTACACCGTTTACTTCGATTCCCAAACGACCAACCTGCGGGTTCCAGGCGTGTGTAAGGCCATCGACGCCGGGAAACACATTTACTGCGAGAAACCAACTGCCGGAAGCACCGAAGAAGCCTACGGGCTATACCAGCGAGCCAAAAAGGCGGGCATCAAGCACGGGGTAGTGCAGGACAAGCTTTGGCTGCCTGGGCTCCTTAAATTGAGGACCGTCCGAGAAACTGGATTCTTCGGAAAGATCATCTCGGTGCGAGGCGAGTTCGGGTATTGGGTTTTCGAGGGCGACACAGTGTCCGCTCAACGCCCATCGTGGAACTATCGAAAGACCGAAGGCGGCGGTATCATCCTCGATATGTTCGCTCACTGGCGCTATGTCCTGGACAACCTTTTCGCCCCGGTGAAGGCCGTTTCATGCATCGGGGCAGTCCACGTCGAGCGGCGGTGGGATGAACAGGGAAAACCGTACGATGTCGATGCCGAAGATTCGGCCTATGCCACGTTCCAATTAGGCGACGGGATCATCGCTCACTTCAACTCCTCGTGGGCGGTTCGCGTCCGGCGGGACGACCTGCTAACTCTCCAGGTGGACGGGACGAAGGGATCGGCAGTCAGCGGGCTGCGGCAATGCTGGACCCAAGCTTACTCCGCGACCCCCCGGCCGGTATGGAACCCCGATATCGAAAACCCCATCAACTTCCAGTCGACCTGGACGCCGGTGCCCGAGTACCAACTCTACGACAATGCGTTCAAAGCGCAGTGGGAACTGTTCCTCCGGCATCTGATCAAGGACGAACCCTTCCCCTGGGACCTGCGGGAAGGCGCCAAAGGCGTACAGCTCGCCGAAAAAGGGATGGAATCATGGCAGCGGCGCTGCTGGGTCGACATCCCAGAGCTCGCCAGGTGAAGTGGGAATTGAAAAACAGGAGTCAGAAGTCAGAAGTCGGGAGTTAGAAGTCAGAAGTCAGGAGTCAGGAGTCAGAAGTCAGAAGACAGAAGTCAGAAGTCAGAAGACAGAAGTCAGAAGTCAGGAGTCAGAAGTCAGAAGTCAGGAGTCAGAAGACAGGAGTCAGGAGTCAGAAGTCAGAAGTCAGAAGTCAGAAGTCAGGAGTCAGAAGTCAGAAGTCAGAAGAAGGAAGCCGCGGACACTGGCATGCTTTCCCATTCTGACTTCTGACTTCTGTCCTTCTGACTTCTGTCTTCTGTCTTCTGACTTCTGTCTTCTGACTTCTGACTTCTG
>RPQK01000198.1 GCA_003819755.1 Acidobacteriota bacterium
GACGGCGCGAAGTGACCTACCCTGAAAGGGTTGCGTACCGGGCTCGATACGCAACCCTTTCAGGGTAGGTAGTTTATCGGCCGCGACCCAGGGTAGGCCGCAAACCGCGCGGCCAACCCTGGGCTTTGCTACGCGACCCCTTTGGGTGGGGACTTTTTTCAACAACTGCCTGCGCGGCTCTAGAACGGCCCGTGAACGCTGAACGCTGAACGGTGAACGCTGAACGGTGAACGCTGAACGGTGAACGTGCTATCCTTTGGGAGCAATGGCCTTCCGGTTGTTTCTGCTCCTGGGCGGTATCGCGGCGTTACTTGCCCCTATCGAAGAGAAATCGAACCTCGCTACCGCCAAGGATTATTTCTTCTCCCGACGTTTGGATGCAGCCCAGGAGACTCTGCGCGCCATGATTACGGCCGATCCTGGGAATCTCCCGGCGCGTTACCTGCTGGTTCGATCGCTGATTGAAAGCAATCAGCCGGAAGCGGCTCTGAAGGAAGCCCAGGTCGCGGCCGAGCGGGCGCCATCGGAGGCGGTGGCGTCCGTGGCTCTTGGGGACGCCCGCTTTCGTCTCGGCGAATTTGAGGCGGCGCTCGCCGCTTATCGGGAAGCGCTTCGACTGAATCCGCGTCACCCGCGGGCTGCCCTCGGCGTCGGACGTGTCCTTCTTTCCGACTTCCGCTTTAAAAGCGCCAAGGAATACTTCACCACCGCATTGGCCCTGGACCCGAGGGACGCCGATATCGCGTTGGCAATGTCCTCAGTCATGGTTCGCTCCGCAGCTCAGCTGGCCCTTGAAGATCAGTTCGTTTCAGCCGCCACCTACCGCGATCGTGAAGAGCTTGACGGGACCAAGGCCTTCATTTCTCTGTTCTCGCTGAAACATTCTGCCCAGCCGTTTGTCCCGCTGAATCGGCCAGAGGCCGCAACAGTTAAACTGGAGGCGGTCCCTCCTTACACCACACTGCCAACCGCCTTTCTCTTACCTTTGAGTATTAATAACGGGGAGCCGCGCAAACTCCTGCTGGACACCGGCGCTCACGGCGTCCTCATCTCTTCCCGGCTGGCACAACTCGATGGGATTGAGTCGCAGGTTCCTTATCGCCTCGGCGGCTTGGGAGGCAAAGGGCGCCTGCCTTCGTCCCTGGGCTGGGCAGACACCTTTAAGATCGGGGAAATCCGTTTTGGCGGTGGCCCTGTCATAGTCACCGAGACGCCGGTCGCACCGATGTGGGAAGGCATCATTGGCACTGATGTCCTCCGCGATTTCCTGCTTACCTTTGACTTCCCGAACAACAGTCTCCGGATCGAGAAACACTCCGAAAGCGGAGCCGAACCGTACTCGTGGGACCGAGCGTCAGAAGCGAGGCCGGGTTTCACGCTGTTGCGGCTGGCAGAAGGGAAGCTGCTTGTTCCAGCGACTATCAACGGTCGGACGATTTCTCACTTCATCCTCGATACCGGCGCCGCCCGCAATCTAATAGATCGCAAACTTGGTCAGAGTATCTCAAAGCTGACGTCGACCCGAAGAAAGATTCAGGGTGTCTCCGGGCAGGTGGAGGAAGTCCTGAAAAGCGAGGAGCTTGTTCTGGATTTTGGGGGAATCCGGCACCGCGAGAGTCTTATGGCCGTCGATCTCAGTGAGGTGAGTTACGCGCTCGGAGTGGAAGTCGGCGGTGTCATCGGATGTAGCGTTCTTCGAGATCTGTGTGTCACGGTCGATTACCACAATGGAATGGCGAGGTTTCAGCGGGAGGCAAAGCCGTAGCCGCGGCGGCGCAGGTCCCGTCGAGGGCAGGCGAGCGATCGAAGTTAGTAATCTTCGAGAACAGCGGGCACTATGCTCCGATCGAGGAACCGGAGCGGTTTCGGAATGAAGTGGTAGGCTTTCTGGTGAATCAGTAAGAGTCTTGGGCTACGCTGACACCGATATGCCAGAATTTCCCGACGTCACAGTCTACTTGGAGGCCGTTCATGAGCGGGTGTGCGGCCACGCGCTCGAGGCGGTTCGCCTGAACAGCCCTTTTCTCCTGCGTTCGGTTGATCCTCCGCTCGGTGAGGCGCAGGGACGGGTGGTGACGGGGACCAGGCGGTTGGGCAAGCGAATTGTCCTGGAGCTGGAAGGCGACTTGTTCGTTGTTCTTCATCTGATGATTGCCGGCCGGCTTCATTGGAAGAAACCGGGGGCGAAGCTGGGCGGGCGTTACAATCTCGCGGCGTTCGATTTCGCTAACGGGGCTCTCGTCCTGACGGAAGCCGGCAGCAGGAGGCGAGCGTCGCTTTGGCTCGTGCGAGGAGAAGCGGGCCTGGCCGAGCTCGATCCCGGCGGACTGGAAGTCCTCGAGGCGTCAGAGGCGGAGTTCGCGACAAGACTGCTGTCTGTCTCCCACACTCTGAAACGAGCTTTAACGGATCCTCGTGTTCTGAGCGGAATCGGGAACTCCTATTCGGATGAGATTCTTCATGCCGCTCGCCTTTCGCCCTTTCGCCGGACTTCACAGTTGCGCACGGAGGAACTGGGGCGTTTGTATGAGGCCTGCCGCCGGATACTCTTGGATTGGACGGATCGCTTGCGAAAAGAGGCGGCGGGGCGGTTCCCGGAGAAAGTCACCGCATTTCGCGAAGGTATGGCCGTCCACGGTCGCTATCGGCAGCCCTGCCCGGTCTGCTCGACGCCTGTTCAGCGGATTGTGTATGCCGAGAACGAATGCAACTACTGCCCGACCTGCCAGACACAGGGCCGCCTGCTGGCCGACCGCGCCCTGTCGGCTCTGTTAAAGGAAGACTGGCCGAAAACCCTCGAGGAACTCGAGGCGCGGATCGCGAGAAGCTCAGAGGGACAGAAGGGACAGAAGGGGCACTAGGGACACAAGGGACATAGTATCGACTAGATGCCTTCTGTCCCTTGTGTCCCTTGTGTCCCTTGTGTCCCTTCTCCGCTCCTACTTCTGCTTTGCCTTATTCGCCCGACCCGCACGGCTCATGCTCTTTGATTCAATCAGCGGGTTATGCGCGGTGAGCAGTTCGCCCGTGTTAGCCTGCAGCTTGCGGATCGCTTCAACCAGGGCGTCGATATCGTTCTCGCTCCCCAGCAAAGCCTCGTGCGGGATCCATATCGATTCAACGTAAGCCGCTTTTTCGGCGACCGGGCACCGCACCCGCGCCCAGGGAAGCCGACCCTCGAGCTGCGGGAATTTTTCCGGATCGATTTCAAACAAGGCGCTGCGGTATACCGGCTCATAGAACGCGCCCTCACAAGCAAAGCCTTCCGCCTCCAAAGCCGCCAGGAAGCGACTCCGATCAGCTCCGCCAAAAGCTTCGGCGCGGTATTTGAAAACATAGCGGTAGATCGCCTGAGAAGTCAGGCGATCATCCCTGGGGAGCACCTCCAGCCCGTCGACCTCGGCAAGCTGGCGGGACAGGTACGCCGCCCGGGCTTCTCGAAGTCGGTTCTGCCCCGGCAGGCGCTCGAGTTGGGCGACAAGAATGGCTGCCTGGAATTCGGTTATCCGGTAGTTAAAGCCCAGGATGCGATGCCCAAACTTGTCGGTCTCGCTCGCGCGTCCGCAGTTCACATAAGACTGGCAAAGCTCAAAGACCTCCTGGTTGTTTGTGATGATCGCGCCGCCCTCGCCCGCCGTCATGAGCTTGGTCGTCTGCATGCTGAAGGAGCCGGCTTCGCCGATGGACCCGGCGCCTTTCCCCCGCCACTTGGCCCCGTGCGCGTGAGCGCAGTCTTCAATGACCTTGAGCCCATGCCGGGCGGCAACCTGCATCACCGCATCCATGTCAGCCATATTCATCGCGAGATGAACGGGAATGACGGCGCGCGTACGGGGCCCAATCGCGGATTCGACAGCGGCCGGATCCAGGCAGTAACTCTCGGGAAGAACATCGACAAAGACGGGAATAGCTCCGACCTGCAGGACGGGCGAGGCCGTGGCTTCGAAGGTAAAGGCGGGAACGATGACTTCGTCGCCGGGCCCGACGCCAATCGCCCGCAACGCCGCCTCGATGGTCACAGTGCCGTTCGCGACCGGTATGGCGAAGCGCGCGTTATGCGCGCCCGCGAAACGGTCCGCGAAGATCTTCGCCTGACAATTAGGGAAAGGATACCCTCCCCAGTTTCCACTTTCCAAAACCTGGGCGACCGCCTGGCGTTCCCGATCATCAAACACGGGCCAGGCTGGATAGCCCTGGGTCCTTACCGGCGTTCCGCCGTTGATAGCGAGTCTCGACATGGTGTTCCTCGTTTCTTAGCTCGGTTGACAAGGTTTCGCATCCCGGCGCAACTGTGTCTTACCCAATCTAGCCCTTTTTATTTCTTATTTGCAATAATAATTTAGGAATCGGATTAGGAGAATGTTATTATCAGCCCGGCGGCAAGCTAAAAGAACGAAAGGAAGCCGGATGGCGAGACAGCAGGAATTGTTAGCCCTTTTTTCTGATCCTCGGGGGACGTCCCGCATTGACCTGGCTCGACGCCTGGGCCGAAGTCCTTCGAAGATCGGGGGCTTGGTGCGTCGCTTGCTTCAGCTGGGGCTCGTGACCGAGGAACGACCCGTGGAGACGGCGAGAGGACGTCGCCCGATATTGCTCCGACCGGCTTCAGACTTGGGTTTCCTGCTCGGCGTGGATATTGGTCTTATCAACCTCCGGGCGGTCGTCACCGATATGCGGGGAGAGGTGCTCGGCTCCAAGGAGACGCAATCGAATGCCCGCGCGGATCTCGAAACCGCGAGCAAATCGTTGCTCGCCGCTACGGATTCGTTGCTGATTGAAAGCCGTGTGCCGCGTGAGAAGCTCCGGGCGATCGGGATCAGCCATTCTGGAGGGATTGACCCCGAGACCGGTAAGTGTCTCTACTGGCACTCGGCCCGCCACTGGACCGGGGTTCCGTTGCGTCAGATGTTCGGAGATCGCTATGGCGTCCCGACTCGAGTCGACGACAGCGCCCATTGCATGGCGTTTGCCGAGAAAGTGTTCGGGAAAGGCCAGGACTCAAGCGATTTTGTCTTTATTAATGTGGGACAAGGCATTGGCGCCGGGCTTTTTCTAGGCGGTCGCCTCTACAAGGGAACATCGGGTGTCGCCGGCGAGCTAGGCCATACGATCATCAAGCCAGACGGGCCTCGGTGTTCCTGCGGCAATCATGGTTGCCTCGAAGCGCTCGCCTCCGGCGGCTCCATGATGGATACGGCACTCGCGGCAGTGAAAGACAACGTGACGACCGTCCTGTGGGAGACTGTTGATCGCGGGGAACCGATCACGGTCCAGACCATCAGCCGTGCCGCTCGGGCCGGCGATCGCCTGGCTCGCCGAATTCTTGAAAATGCCGGGCTCTACCTGGGCCTCGCGATAGCCAACCTTGTCAACCTGCTCAATCCTCCGCTTATCGTCCTGGGAGGCGGGTGCATGGAGACGGCCGGGGATCTGCTTCTTGACGAGATTATCCGAGCTGCGAGTGGGGCGGCCTTTGAAGCGGCCTACTCGCGCACCAGGATCACGACGTCCGAGCTCGGCCCCATGGCTGCCGCACGGGGCGCTGCCCTGATGGTCACGCAGCCTGCCCTCGAAAGCATCTGGAACCAACGGTTGCGCTCGGCGAAAAGCACGCGGGCGCAGCTGACGGCCTGATCCTGCCTCGTTAATTCAACTCCCATTAGTAATAACAATCCTAAAATATGGGCCCTCGTTCAAATTGTTATTGCAAACTAGAAACAAAGCGCATATGCTTGCCCTGCATCCCAGGCATAGCAGCGGGTCTAAGAGGCCAGCCCGAACGAGCGGGCTTGAACCGAGGGAGGAAAAACACATGCGATCAGCAGGTTGGTTTCGAGCAACAGGCCTGATCCTCTTGCTGTCGTTGACCTTTGCCGGCAGCCAGGTCTTCGGACAGGAAACACGAGGGTCATTTACAGGATGGGTCAAGGACGCGACCGGCGGGGTGCTTCCCGGAGCCGAGGTCGAAGCCACCCACCTGGCGACCGGCATCAAGACAAGCACCATTACGAACGACACCGGGAACTACCTTATCCCCTACCTCTCTTCAGGTGTCTATCGGCTTACCATCACCGTCCCCGGTTTTAAGCAGCATGTCCGCGAAAAGGTCGAGCTCCGGTTGGGAGAGACCCTGACGCTGGATGCGACACTCGAAGTGGGTGAGGTGAGTCAGTCGATTGTCGTGACCGGCGACGCTCCGGTGTTTGACAAGACGTCCGCCTCCCTGGCGACCGTCATTGATACAAGGGATCTCGAGGAACTGCCGATTCGCGAGGGCACGGTCGCCGAACTTGCCACCCTGGCGCCGGGCGTCGTCTACAACACGCACATCCGTCTGGCAAAGCCGGGCATGACCGGCGGCATCTCCTCGCTGTCGACCGACGGTGCGACCACTTCCAGGAACGAGTTCTCGATCGACGGTGTCCCGAACGTAGCTGGAGACAACGCCATTGCGTACAGCCCGCCCGCCGCGGCTATGGAGGAGTTCCGCGTCGGCACAACGACTTACGACGCCAGTGTCGGTCATGCCATCGGAGGCATGATGGACATGGTGACGAAGTCCGGGACCAACCAGTACCACGGGATGATTCAGCTGGTCGAACGCAATTCGGCGTTTGACGCCTGGAGCTCTTTTGCCAAGGCGGCCAAGACGCCAAAATACACTTACCAGGATCATCACGGCGTGGCGGCCGTCGGCGGCCCGGTTCGAATTCCCAAGCTCTACAACGGCACCGATCGGACGTTCTTTTTCGTGACTGTCGACTACAACAAGTACGGCAACCCCTTTCCCAACCAGGCGACCGTTCCGACGGCCGCTGATCGGGTCGGCGACTTTTCCGGCCTCTTCGCGCTCGGAGCAGCGGCCGACTATCAGTTGTACGATCCGGCGACGACCAAGCTGGTCAATGGGAAGTATGTGCGGGAGCCGATTCCCAACAACATCATTCCTGCTGACCGGATCAGCCCGATCTCCAAAAAGCTTTTGGATTACTGGCCGCTGCCGAATCTCAACACGATCACCAACAACTTCCAGGTGCGGGATGCGATGGAGCACCACCGGTACAAGACCGTCACTTCCCGGGTCGACCACAATTTTTCGGAGAGACACCGCACCGCGGTTCGCTTCACTTGGGACAAGTGGAACGTCAAACAGATGAACCGGTTCGAGAACGCCTCGAGCGGCGCAGACATGTATTCGCGCAATACGCAGATCGGTCTCGATCATGTCTACACCATCACTCCGACGGTTGTCTTGAACGTCAAATACGGCTACGCGCGCAAGAGGCGCTGGGAAGACCAGCTGCACGTTGGCGAGTGGACCCGGAAAGACTGGAAGGAAACGGGGTTCTCCGACCGGTTACTCAGCGTGATCCCGGACCGTTCAATCTACTTTCCCCGGATCTACTCTGGAGACGGCGGCATGACCGAGTTCGGATGGGCCGGCTGGTCGGGCGCGGTTCCCTACGATGGCGCCGCCGACACGCACACGAGTGCCGCCCACATGTCGTGGGTCAAAGGCAACCACAGTTTGACATTCGGTGGTGATTTCCGTGCCTACAGGGAGACATACGCGAGCTGGCTGGCCGAGCAGCCGTACTTCCGGTTCGAATCGACCTACACCAGAAAAGAAAACACCGCGTCGGCCCCGAAGCAACGTGGCTCTTTCGCCGCTTTTCTGATGGGTTACCACAACTACGCCTATGTGGGCATTACCGACAGCTGGGCCGCTCAAAACCTGTGGTCCGGCTGGTATTTCCAGGATAACTGGAAGGTCGGCCCCCGCCTGACCGTCAACCTCGGCCTGCGGTACGAGCTGGAAGATCCGGTCACAGAGCGGTACGACCGCATGCTGAACGGGTTTGACATGACGACGCCGCTGCCCATTGAGGCGACGGTGCGGGCCAATTACGCGGCCAAGCCGTTCCCGGACATACCCGCCGATCAGTTGAAGGTACGTGGCGGATATCTGTTCGCCGGGTCCGACAGCCGGGGACTCTGGGAGCGGGATAACCGCAACCTGATGCCGCGGGTCGGCCTGGCTTACGCGTTCAACAATAAGACATCGTTCAACGCGGGCTTCGGGATGTACTACGAGAACCTGGGCCTGACGAACACCGTTAATCCCAGGCAGCCAGGCTTCTCCCGGACGACCCAGGAGAACGCTTCGAATGACAACGGGCTGACTTTTGCGACGACGTTTGCCGATCCCATCCGCGGATCGCTGCTGCAGCCGGTCGGGAAGAGCCTGGGGCTGATGACGGACGTCGACGGCACCGCGCGGACGTTTGAAAGGTACATTACCAAGAACCCGTATTCGCAGCGTTGGTCGCTGGGCGTGCAGCGTGAGTTGCCGCTGAACTCGATGTTCCGCGCCACCTATATCGGAGGCCACAGCGTCCGTCTCATGATCAATCGGAATTACAATGCCGTCTCCAATGAGTACCTGTCCACTTCACCTGTCAGGGACCAGGCGAAGATCGACTGGATGAACGCCAACGTCCCCAACCCGTTCAAAGGCGTGGCGGGGGTGACTGGCGGCCTGTCGACAGGTTCAACCATGACCAGGTCGCAGCTCCTGAGGCCCTTCCCGCAGTACGGGGACATGACAATGGGCGAACCGTCGGGCTTCAGCAGCTACCATGCCCTGCAAATCGACTTTGACCGGCGTTTTGCTCAGGGTTTCAATTTCGGCGGCGCCTACACCTGGTCGAAAACCATGGAAGCGAGCTCGTTCCTGAATGGCGGCGACACCACGCCCTACTACCAGATCGCCGCGAACGACCGGACCCACATGTTCAACGTGCACAGCATTATCCATCTGCCTTTCGGCCGGGGCCGGAAGTTCGGCAACGACTGGGGCGGAGTGGTGAATCACGTGCTGGGGGGCTGGCAGATCGGGACGTTGCTGCGGCTCCAGGGGGGCGCGCCCATCGGTTTCGGCCAGTACGTGTTGAAGTCGGGGAAGAGCGTCAACGATGTTGTCCTGCCGGAAGGGGACCGCGACATCCTCCATTACTTCAAGAATTACAATTACTACCTGAGGCAAAACGGCGGGGACAAGACGGCCGCGACTGCTCAAATGAACGCGGAGTATCCATTCGAGCTGGCCTCGTCGATCAACGGCCTGTCTTGGAACGTCAGAACCATTCCCGACCGGTTCTCCTGGATCCGGGGCCCAGGATATGTACTGCTGGACGCCAACCTGAAGAAGGAGATCCGGTTTGACGAGAGCCAGAGCTTGTCGATACGCGTAGATGCCAGCAACATTCTCAACAAGTGCAACTGGTTGAACGTGAATACCGGCTGGAGCAACGCCACAACTTTTGGTGTAGTTGGCTCGCAAAACGGGTATCCTCGACAACTGCAGGTCTGGTTGACGTACAAGTTCTAAAGCGGACGAAAAGGCAGGGGCAAAGGATCAAAGGATCAAAGGATCAAAGGGGCAAAGGGGCAAAGGGAAAAAGGGGCAAAGGGAAAAAGGAAATATTGGGCCTTCCTGCATTTCCCTTTGCCCCTTTGCCCCTTTGCCCCTTTGATCCTTTGATCCTTTGATCCTTTGGCCCTGCCTTTTCGCCCGTGCTCAGACTGGAGCAAGAAATGAAACGCAAGGCCTTACTTATTCTTTCTGCGGCCTCTCTCCTCCTGGCTGCCGCGCCCACTGACCGGCCCCCCTATAAAGATCCCAGCCAGCCGATTGACCGTCGCATCGAGGACCTGCTCCAGCGCATGACGCTCGAGGAAAAGGTCGGCCAGATGAACATGCCCTGTGTCTATGAGGCGGAACTGGGAAAAGACGTGCCGGCCAAGATGGAGGGCGTCAGGGCGTTCGCCGAAGGCACGAAGGAGAAAGGAATCGGTCCGGGCGGCGGCTTCTTTACATTGGCCAATACCATTCTCCACGAAGGACCGGCCCAGCAGGCGCGGTTTTTCAACGACCTGCAACGCATTGCGGTCGAAAAAACGCGCCTTGGCATTCCGCTGCTGGAAACCGAGGAGGGGACGCACGGTCTGATGTGTTCCGGCGGAACGGTTTTCCCGGAAGGACTCGCGCTCGGCAGCACCTGGAACCCCGAGTTGATTCACCGGATCTACACAGCGGTGGCCAAGGAGGCTCGGGCGGTCGGCATCCATCAGCTCTTCACGCTCGTCGTCGAGCCCAACCGCGATCCTCGGCTGGGTCGTAACCAGGAGGGGTACAGCGAAGATCCCTACCTGATTTCCCGTTTTGCGGAAGCGATCGTCGACGGGATACAGGGAGACAATCTCGCGGCGCCGGACAAGGCCGTGGCGGGCCTCTGTCATTATCCCGGCCAGAGCCAGCCTGCCGGCGGTCTCGAGCGCGGGGCGATGGACATCTCGGAGCGCATGCTGCGTGAGGTTTTTCTTCGTTCCTGGGAGGCGGGGATCAAGAAGCGGGGGGCGTTGGGGGTCATGGCGACTTACCCGGCGATCGACTCGA
>RPQK01000199.1 GCA_003819755.1 Acidobacteriota bacterium
CAGCCGGGCTGGGAGCCCGGCGAAAACGATGGTTGCAGCTCGCCGGTTCAGGCCGACCCCGGGGGGGTCGGCTGCCGGACTCTGGAGAGTCCGGCCACAATAAAAGCCCCATTCACCGCGGCTGGTTGTACTGACTTCGGAAAAAGTAAATGGCATTGGGCGAGACGCCTGCGCTCCCAGGGGACGCCCCCACCCTGTCACCTTGTCACCCCTGTCACCTTCGTCACCCGCAGAATTTTGATAATCTTTTTAATGTGAAGTTTGCTGTTTCCCTCCTGGCCGGATTTATCTTCGGTACCTCGCTGGCCGGGATCCCCGAGGAATTGCCGCAACCGATCGGCTACAAGACTGTTCGCCCCTCCGACCCGAAATGGAAGCGAGCCAGCAAATCGTTCGGCCATTCGGCCGACCTCTTGCTGGCGAAGATCAATCGCCTGGACATGGGACGGCTCAACGGCCGGTCCTCTTTGGTTGTGCCCTCCCGCCCCGTCGGCATCCTGGAATGTTCCCCTTTCCCACTGGCGCTTGAGGAAGCGGCCGGCTGGCCCAAGCTCGTGCTGGTCTCGCTTCGCGTCCAGGCCTTCGCCGCCTACGAACGAGGACAACTTGTACAATGGGGCCCAACCAGCACGGGGATCAAGAAACAGCCAACCCCGGCCAACCTGTACTACACCAGTTGGAAGTCAAAACGGAAAGCCAGCAGCCTTGATCGATCCTGGATCATGCGGTGGTATGTAAATCTCCATACGTCGATGGGAGTCGCTTTCCATCAGTATGCGATGCCCGGACGACCGTTCAGTCACGGTTGTATCCGTCTCCTGAAAGCGGACGCTGAGTGGATGTACCGCTGGACCGATCACTGGGTTCCAAACCAAGACCGGGTCACACCGCTCGTGTACGGCACGCCGGTTATCGTCTTTGGCGAATACGACTACGCGAAGCCCGCACCATGGCGGTTGTTGCCCCAAGATCCCGGGGCGACCGATGTCTCGTTAGATGAGCTGAGACCGCTTTTCGAAAAGTACGGACCGGTCATCGACCAGCGCGCCCGTTCACGCGAGGAACACTTTGGCCGTAGTGAGCCCGACACTTCTCCCTCAAACCTGAATTAAGAGCGGCTCGTCGGTTAAAACGCTGTTGCATTGCTTCCCCCTGAGCACGCCTCCCTGCAATTCCGCTTCCCGTACTTCGTAAATTCAAAAAAGTTCCAAAAAATTCGCTCCAAGTTTTGCCCGGTTTAGGATACAGTCTCCGGCCAGAAAGGGGGATTTCGGGACTTTATGCGAGTTACCGGAGGAAAAACCGCTACTCTGTTGTTTGCTGTCTTCTTAACCACGAGCCTGGCTGTCGCTCAGAACCCACTGGGAAGTATCTCGGGAACGGTCTTCGATCAGACGGGAGGAGTGATCCCGGGCGCGACGGTGACGGTCACCAACGAAGGCACGGGCCTGTTGGTTCAGACCGCCCTCACCAACGACGAGGGAGTCTTCACCTCTCTCCAGCTTACGGCCGGCGCCTACACGGTCAAAATCGAAGCCGACGGGTTCAAAACAGGTTCCTATACTCAGGTCAACGTCGAGCCCGGCCGGCAGTACTCGCTGGTCGCCAAGCTCGAAGTTGGAGGTTCCAACGAAGTCGTCCAGGTGGCTGCCGGAACCGATCTGGTGAACACGACCAATGCCGAAATCCAGAACACGGTTATCCGCCGCCAGATCATGGATCTGCCTCTCGACGGACGCAACCCGATTGAGCTGATTCGTCTTCAGGCCGGTGTCGTCGGTTTGCCGACTCGAACGACTACGACGATTAACGGCGGGCGCCCGAGCTGGACGCAGATCACGCAGGACGGAATCAACATCCAGGACAACTTCATCCGAACGAATTCACTGGATTTTGTCCCGAACCGTCCGACATCGGACACCATCAGCGAATTCACGATCACGACGAACACACAGGGAGCTGATGCGGCAGGCGGCGCCTCACAGGTCAGGTTGGTAACCCCCTCGGGAACCAATGAGTTCCATGGCAGTCTCTATGAGTACAACCGCAACTCGGCCCTGGGTGCCAACCGTTGGTTCAACAATTCGACCATCGACAAAAAGACGGGCCAGACCCTTCCCCGCAGTTTCCTGAACAGGAACCAGTTCGGGGGGAGCATTTCCGGGCCGGTCAAGCTCTTCGGCCCGCTCAAGTCCTGGACCCAGGATAAGCTCTTTTTCTTTTTTACCTATGAAGGGTATCGCCAGCGGACGCAGGCGTCACAGAACATGACGATTCCGGCCAACGACGACTTCCTCAAAGGCGTCTTCAGGTATGCCAAGCCAGACGGAACCGTCGGGTCTGTCAATATTTTGAACCCGGGCGGGTCGGTTCCGGCTGTAACCATCGACCCCAAGGTAAAGGCTCTGGTCGTGGATCGAACGCCCTCATCTTCGTTGGCCAACAACTTCGATGTCGGCAACTCTTCATCGACCCGCATTTTGAACACCGCCGGCCTGCGATTTAACCAGAGCGATGCCAACGACCGCGACCAGTACGCTTTCCGCTTTGACTACCAGGCCAATGACGCTCACCGGTTTGAGTTCATTCACCAGCGTTTCAAGGAAGTCGATGACCGGACCGACCTGGACACGATCAACCAGAAACCCAAAGTCTTCACCGACTCCGATGTCAAGTTGCTCGTCGGCGCCTGGCGGTGGATGGTGTCGCCTACGCTCATCAGCGAGGTCCGAATTGGTGCGAACCTGGCTCCTGTCGCGTTTGAGAACAACGAGGACTTTGCGGGGATCATTTTCAACAACCTGCCGTTCATCACGCAGCGAGAAGTGACCTTCCAACCGCAGGGTCGCTTTACAGACACGTACCAGTATGGAAACACGACCTCCTGGATCAAGGGCAGTCATTCCCTCCAGATGGGAGGAGGCGTCCAACAGATTCGCGTCGAACCCTACAACTACGCAAACCGCTATCCGCTGATTAACTTCGGATACAGCACTGCGGCGCCGGCTGAGCAGCAACTGACCGCCGCCAGTTTTCCGGGAGGCATCAGCGCCACGGACCTGGCCAACGCGAATGCGCTTCGCACGTTCCTCGGCGGCGTCATCAGTCAGGTCAGTCAGACCTTCCAAGTGGAAAGCAGGGATTCAGGCTACGTCGCTGGGATTCCAAACCAGCGCAACTACGCCCTGGATGACTGGTCGTTCTACCTGCAGGATAACTGGCGGTTCAGGCCAAACCTGAGTCTCAGGTACGGGTTGAAGTGGGAGTACTTCACACCCCTGCGTGAAGAGGACGACATCGGCCTGTTGCCGGTCTTGACGGGCGGCTCGCCGAAAGAGGCGATGCTGAACCCGAACACCATGGTGGACTACGTGAACGGTGGACACTATGGCAAAGACCTGAACAATTTCGGGCCGACGTTCGGTCTCGCCTGGGATCCTTTCAGGAACGGCAAGATGTCGGTCCGTTTCGGGTACACGCTCACCTTCGTGAACGAAGAAACGGTAACAGTAGGCCGCGCGGCATCTGTAGCCAACTCAGGCCTCCAATCGACCGCGGCTTACCCGGGGCTGTACACGACGGTTGGCGCCGGCGTCCCCGTTGTTCCCGTTCCGGCGTTCAAAGTCCCCCGGACCTATGCCGACCAGTTGGCCTTGTCCCCAACGTCCGCGTCCTTCGGTATTGACCCGAACCTGAAGCAGCCGTACGTGCATCAGCTAAGTGTCAGTGTGGAACGGGAAATCGGCTGGGACTTTGCGGTTGAGGGGCGCTATGTCAGCACCCTGGGCCGCGATATCTGGCGAGGTCTGGACTACAACCAGAACAACGGCGCAGTCAACCAGGCCTTCTTCGACGACTTCCAGCGGGCCCGGAGCAACGGCTTTCTCGCCCTGGAAGCCAACAAGGTCTTTAATCCGGCCTATGACGCAAAGATTACGGGAAGCCAGCAATTGACAGTCCTCCCGACTTTCGGCGGAGGGTACCTCACGAACTCCACGGTTCGTAACAACATCCAGACCGGACAGGTCACGTCGCTTGCCGACTTCTATATCGCCTCAGCCCGGTTGGCCAATGCCTACTCCGCTTTTCTGCCTAACCCGGCGATCTATGCGGCGCAAGTGATCCTCAACGGCGGCTCAACCGACTACCACGCGCTGCAGACCGAGATCCGGCGCCGGTTCGGCAACGGCATCTTCGGGCAGATGAACTATTCCTTCAGCAAGGTCCTGACCAATTCGACCGGGACCGCCCAAAACCGGTTGGAACCGTACCTGGACAACAACCGGCCGGAGCTCGAGAGAAACCGGGCCGAGTTTGACGTGACCCACGTCATTAACGGGAGCATGTTGTACGAGCTTCCGTTTGGCCCCAACAAGCGGTTCGCGACCTGGGGAGGTTTCCTGGGCAAGCTCATCGGCGGCTGGCAGGTCAATTCGATCGTCCATTACCAGAGCGGTGCACCCATTTCCATACTCTCCGGTCGAGGAACGTTCAACCGCGGTGGTCTGTCTGCTAACAACCCTGCGGTCAGCACCTTGAGCCGCGATCAGATCAAAGATCTGTTCGGGATTCAGAAGATGGGGGATGGCCGCGTGTTCTACATCGATCCGAAGGTGACCGATTCGACGACTGGTCGAGCTGTCGGAGCAGACAACCTGAAGAACGAAGCCGGGTTTGCCGGCCAGGCCTTCTTCCATCCGAGTGCCGGCCAGATCGGAACGCTCCAACGGTTGCAGTTCGACGGCCCGTCTCAGTCCCGGTGGGATTTCTCGCTGATGAAACGGACCAGGATCACGGAAGGCACCAACTTCGAGGTGCGCGCCGACTTCTTTAACTTCCTGAATCACCCGTTGTTCTTCGTAGGCGACTACACGATCGACAGCACGCAGTTCGGCCGGATCAGCGGTCTGAACTTCGGGCCTCGGGTGGTTCAAGTCGCGATGAAGTTGTCGTTCTAGGGGTACGAACAGAGCCGCAAGCGCAGCGCTTTTTTGTGGAGCGCGTCGGGCATGTGCCGTGAGAGAAGTGAGTTATTGCTTCAGGGCACACATCCGACGCGCTCCGCAAAAAAAGCGCTGCGCTTGCGGCTCTGTTTTTTTGCCCACCCACCGCTTGGGGTCCTTGGGGTCCCTCTGCCAATCGTGCCGCCGATCACTCCCGCTTGACAGACTCTCTCTCTATACTCCGCCTATGGCGAGGTTTCGGCTTTTGCACACGTCCGACTGGCACCTTGGTCAGGTCTTGCACGAACAGCCGCGCGACTATGAGCATCAGGTGTTTCTCGACTGGCTCCAGACTGTTCTCGAGACGGAGAAGATTGATGCTTTGCTGGTCGCCGGCGACGTCTTCGACGGCCCCAATCCCACGGCCCAGTCTCAACAGCTCTTTTACCGGTTTCTCGCCACGGCGAAGATGCGATTGCCGGGACTCGATATCGTCATCCTGGGCGGCAACCACGACTCGGCCGCTCGTCTGGACGCTCCGCACCCGGTGCTCTCGGCCTTCGGGGTTCATGTTGTCGGCGGCCTGCTTCGGACCGAAGACGGGAGTCTGAACTTCGAACGCTGTCTGATCACGCTCCACGGTTCAGACGGATCTCCGGCGGCATATCTGGCCGCCATTCCTTACCTGCGGCCGGGCGATCTTCCTCTTTGCCAAGGGGACGAAGATCCTGGTCAGAAGCTGGCCCAGTCGATTGAGTCGATCTACCGGCCGATCTGCGAGGAAGCGCTGCGCCGGGCTGGCGGTGACCATCCGGCGATCGCCGCGGGACACCTGTACCTGACCGGGTGTCGCATATCTGAGCTCTCCGAGCGCAAGATTCAGAACGGCTATCTGGCCGCTCTGCCCGTCGAAGTTTTTTGTGCCGAGCTGAGTTACGTGGCTCTCGGTCACCTGCATCTGGGGCAGGCGGTATCCGAAAAAATCTATTACTCGGGATCTCCGCTCCCTCTGTCATTTGCCGAGACCGATTACTGCCACCGCGTGCTTTCCGTAGAATTCGAAGGCCCGGAGCTCGTTGAGGTTCGCCCGATCCCGGTACCACGCCCCGTGTTGATGCTGCGAATACCGGAGGACGGTTCCCACGCGCCCGAACAGGTGTTGGAAGAGCTGCGCCAACTCGAAACGCTCGAGGGAAGAGACCCGTGCGCACCGACACGCCCCTACCTCGACGTGCGCGTCCGCCTCGAAGGTCCTCGTCCGACACTCCGCGAGGAGATAAGCCGCGAACTGTCCGACAAGTGGCCTCGTCTTTTGAAGATCTCGCCCGACTACGGCCACCGCGAGACGGCGTCGAGTGTCTCAGCAGGACGCCGTTTGGACGAGCTGAATCCGGAGGAGATCTTCCGTTCCTGCTACAGTCGGAAGTACGCGTCCGCCGACACGATCCTGGACGAGCCGAGCGACCACCTTATGCAGGCTTTCCGTCTCCTCTGGGAAGAGCAGGAAAGAGGAGGAGCGCGGTGAGAATTCTCGCCGTTCGTGGCTCGAACTTCGCCAGCCTCGCGGGACAGTTCGAGCTGGATCTGAGACAAGGTCCGCTGGCGGATGCTCATCTCTTCGTAATCACCGGTCCGGTGGGTGCCGGCAAGTCGACGCTGCTCGATGCCCTTTCCGTCGCGCTTTTTCACGAAGCCCCCCGCCTGGTCAAAGCAAGTAAAGCAAAAGTGGATGAGCTCCCCGCCGACGACGCCAGGAACCTGTTGCGCCGCGGTGCGACGGAGGGATTTGCCGAAGTCGATTTCCAGGCAGACGACGGGCGAAGCTACCGGGCGCGTTGGGAGGTCCGACGGGCGCGGCGCCGCGTGGACGGTGTGGTTCAGAAGCCCTCGTGCACGCTTTGTTGTCTTGAGACGGGAGAATCACTCGGGGGCGGCCTGACCGAAACCCGGGCCGAAATTACCCGCCTCCTGGGTCTCGATTTCACCCAGTTCCAGCGCGCCGTTCTCCTCGCCCAGGGAGAATTCGCATCTTTCCTTCAGGCGGACTCAAACGAGCGCTCGGCGTTGCTTGAGCGCATGACAGGAACCGAGGTCTACGGTCGAGTATCAAAGGCCGCCTACGAGCGGGCCAAGGTGGAGTCGGAGAAAGTCGAGGCGGTGCAACGAGAACTGAACGCTCTTCAACCCGTATCGTGGGAAGAGATCGTCGCCCTCCAGGGGCAGCTGGAAGACAACGACCGGAGGGCTATCGAACTCGAGGAACTGCTCCGATCTCTGCATCGGGAAAAGGACTGGTTTGCTCGCGAAAGGGACCTGAAGGACGCGCTGGAACAGGCCAGAAAAGAACAGACGGAGGTTCTCGCTCAGGAATCCACATTCGAGGAGCAGAGAAACGAGCTCCGCAGGACGGAGAGCGCCGTGCGTCTATCGGCGTATTTCTCCGCCGTGGACGAGCTTAAGGCACAGGCAGAAACACTGAGTGCCGGGTTGGAAGCCCAGCGGGAGGCGGCCCGCCAGGCGATGCAGGCCCGAAACGACGCGCTGGCCCTGGTCGACGCGGCTCGTGCCACCGTCAGTGCGGCCGAGGCATCCCGGAGGGACATTGAGCCGCAGCTCGAGGAGGCGCTCAAGGTAGACGAGCAACTCCGGGCGGCCGAGCAGGCCGTTACCGAAGCCGATAAACGCCGGCAGGTGTCAGACGAAAGAAGAGTGGCCGGCGAAGAGAGCCTCCGCTCATCGCGCGAGCTTTTGTCGGGGCTGCGCAAAACGGAGCAGGAGCTTGAGGAGTTCAAGGCGGCCAATTCCGGTCGGGCCCCGATCTTCACCGAGCAGAAGCACTGGCTCGAGCAGATTCTCCAATACGAAAAAGTCAAAGAAGAGGAGATCAAAAACCGCGACGCTGCGGCCAGTCTCGCTCGTACGATTGAGGACCTGCGCAAGAAGTCCGACGCTGTTTCAGGCGAGCTATCTTCCGAACACGCCGAAATCGAGCGCCTTGAGGCCGCCTCTGCCGCGCTTGAAGCGGAGATTGCGGCGCTGGGTCCCGAGCACCTGGAGCAGGTTCAGGAGGAGTCACGAAGCCGGCAGGAACAGGCGGCGGCGCTCGAGAAGAGCCACGTGGAATTGAGGTCTCTCCAGGCTGAAGTTCACCGCATCTTGACGGAAAGGGCCGAGGCGGTTCGTGAATCAGCAACCGCACGTCATCTGGCCGCCGAGACCGACAGCCGGCTGCCGGCTTTGGAAGCGGCGACGGCTGAGGCCGAACGGGCCTGGCGAATGGCCTTGTCGTCCCGAAAACCCAACGTCGAAGAGCTGCGATCACAGTTGTCGCCCGGCCAGCCGTGTCCGGTATGCGGCGCGCTTGATCATCCCTGGGTCTCGGTCGAATCGCCAATTCTCGACGAACTGGTGGAGAAAAGCGGGAAACGCCGGGAGGAGCTAGCCAATGATTTGGCAGTTCTGCGGGGCCGCAGAGCCCAGCAGGACGCCCGCCTCGAGCAGCTTCAAAAGAGCATCGTCCAGGCGGACAAGAGGCTCGATTCTTTGACGCCGGAGCGGGAGAGACTGCGCACGACCATAGTCGAAGGAGCCCGCAAACTTGGATTGGCGGATCTGGCTGAAGTTTCGAAGACCCTGGCCGCCGCGAAATCTCAGCTTGACCTTGTCGCCCGGGAACTGCGAGCGGCCCGGGACAAGCAGGCCGTTCTGCGCAGCACCATGGACCAGCTGAAATCCCGCAAGCGTGTATTCGAGAAACATAATGGCCTGCACTCAACGCTTGAGACCAACTTCAGCGTGGCCCTGTCCCGGGAAGAGTCGACAACCGCGCAACTGGCGGTCATCCAAGCCAGCCGAGAAAAGCTGCGAACAACGATCACCTCAGCGTTTTCCTGCTTCCCCGATCCCGGTGCGGCGGGCAGTGACGCACACGCACCCGGGGCTGACTCTGCCGGGCCGGGCTTCGATCTGGCCCTGCTTGACGACCGGCCCGAGACTCTTCGACGAACCTTCGCAAGCCGCGCCGACGAATGGAAGAAGAAGCTCGAGCAACTGGGGGAAACCTGCCGCCAGATTTCGGCCGTGGAGGTGGAGGTCGAGTACCGGGAGCGGGAGAGTGTCCAGGCCGCAACGGAATACGAAGCAGCAGAGGCCAGCCTCCTGGCCAGAAAACGGGATGCTTCCGAGTTGGCCGGGAAGCGGGCCTTGCTGCTTGATGGCCGGGCGGTAGCTGACGTCCGCCGGTTCTTCGACGATCAGGTCGACGCCGCTCGGACTGCACTGCAATCGGCAGAACGGGGGCTGGAAGCTGCGACGGCTGACCTGAATCGTCTCGAGACGACAATCGGTTCCCAGATGGACCAGCTCAAGGAAAACAGCGACAAGCTCCATGCCCGTACCGCTGCCTTGCATAAGCAGTTGAACAAGCGAGGCTTCGAGGAAGACGACGCCCGGAGACTCGCATCCAGGGGTGAAAGCTGGTGCCAGGACACGCGAGACGCCATCGACGAATACGACAAACAGCGGGCCAGAGTCAGGGAACGAGTCGAGGAGAGAGAACGGCAAGTTGACGAACACGGACGCGCCCGGCCTTCGCGAAATGCGGCGGATGTGGACCAGCTGATGGAGGACACCGCGGAACAGCGGAAGACGGTCGACCGGGTGAAGGGCGAGATTGGGGCCCAGCTGATTCACGCGCAATCGGTCAAGGAACGTATGAAGGCGCTCTCGGACCAACTGATCTCGCTTGAGGGGGAGGGCCGGGTATGGCTCCAGCTGGGCGAAGTGATCGGATCGGCAGACGGGAAAGCCTTCCGCAATTTTGCGCAAACGTACACGCTCGACCTGCTGCTCGAGCACGCGAACGGTCACCTGGCCGATCTTAAGCCTCGTTACCGGCTGGAGCGGCTGCCCAATGACGGGCACGACCCGTTAGGGATACTGGTCGTGGACCAGGACATGGGAGACGATCGGCGGCCGGTCAACACCCTCTCCGGCGGAGAGACTTTTCTGGTTTCGCTGGCGCTCGCCCTGGGGCTTTCCTCGCTCCAGTCGCACCGCGTACGCCTCGGGTCGCTCTTTATCGATGAGGGCCTCGGCGCGCTCGACTCGGCAGCCCTGGAAACCGCTCTTGCCGCACTGGAGGCCCTTCAGCTTCAGGACCGCCAGATCGGCATCATTTCCCACGTCGACGGCCTCGCCGAGCATTTCCAGGCGGAAGTCAGGGTCGTGCCTTTAGGCGCCGGCGCAAGCCGGGTGGAAGTGGCGAAGCGGGGGTAGGGAAAGCCGCAGGCGTCCTGCCTGCACTCGGGCCGGGGGTTAGACAACCAGCCGCGGTGAATGGGGCTTTTATCGTGGCCGGACTCTCCAGAGTCCGGCAGCCGACCCCCGGGGTCGGCCTGAACCGGCGAGCTGCAACCATCGTTTTCGCCGGGCTCCCAGCCCG
>RPQK01000200.1 GCA_003819755.1 Acidobacteriota bacterium
GCTCTCGTTATCATAGACATAAACTGCTCGCACGGTGCTGGGAGGTCCAAAACATCACGGTTTCAGTCTGTAGGCCCGTTCAAACACGGCCCCGATGTCCGGCCCTTTCCAGTACGGTTCGATCCACAGCCAGAGCGGGGCCGCCGCGGCGGGCGTTTGGGCTCGACCTGAGCGGAAGTTGAACTGCTGCGCTCCGGGGCCGCGGGTTTAGATACAGTTCGTCACAAGACGGCGAGCCACTCAACCGCCGCTGGCTCTCCTATCCCCGAAAGAAGTGTGAGCAAAGCAAAGCGTCGAGGTTTCATCATCCCCTCCGCGCGGCTGAATTTCGTATAAACCCCGTGGTTGCCGAAAAGCAACCCCGGACATCCCTCCAGAAGCTAATCGCCTTGCCAAGTTGGAGGCAATTGAGCGAGCCTTGGCCAGCCGCTCGGCGAGCTTTTTCCCCCCGACCAGTTCCATGATCAGCAGACGGCTCGACTGGGTCCTTTCCAGCCCATAAATGCTACAGGAGAAGTTCCCGCAGAACGGAGCAATCGTTGTTGCCTGGGACGCAACAGGATGATACGATTTGTCCATGGCGACGACCGTAACACTGAATTCCGATTTGATCGAAGAGGTCAAGCGGGTTACAGGAAAACCAACAAAGGCAGAGGCTGTTCGGGAGGCCCTGGTCGAATACGTTCGGTCGCGCCGAAGAGCCGAGTTGCTCGAGCTTGAGGGGAAGGTAGCTTTTAGCCGGACTAACGAGCAAATCGAGGCGCTGGAGGATGAAGAGGGACTTTGATTCTGGTCGACACGTCTTGCTGGATCGAGTACTTCCATCCTCGAGGAAACGCTCGAGTCAAGGAGAGGCTATCGGCTGAGATACGAAACGGAACGGTCGCGACCTGCGGGGCTGTCTTGTGCGAGTTGTTTCGGGGCGTCTCTATCGATGAAGCTGTACGTCTGCGTGTTGTGTTTTCCGGGCTTCAGAACATTCCGACACTGGAAGAGGATTGGGCTGCGATCCAAGACCTGGCTCTCCGATTGAAGGCAGAAGGCTTCCAGCCTCCGATTCTCGACATGCTCGTCGCTGTTGTTTCCGGGCGATCCGGCGCAACGCTCTGGCATTTTGGGGATCAGCACTTTCGGATGATTCAAAAGGTCTTGCGAATAAAGGCGGAGGATTTGGGGTGAAAGTGGCTTGCTCGCGTGCCAGTGGCCAGCCAAAGCGGGGTCGCGAAGAGCGCTTCGCCGGGCAGCGGCGTCACGGCGCGCGGTGCCGCCTGGCTCCGGCTGGTGGCTCGCGGCTGGTGAGCCTCGAGAAGTCTGGACCTTGCGCAGACACGGCAGTCTCGTCAGATGTCCCGGCCGAATCGAGTTCGTCGCCTACGGACGGCTCTTTCGCTTCCGGTTGCTCCCCACCTCGTCTTGACGAGCAGTTACCTTCAGCTACAGGCTGGTGAGCGATTTACCTGGTGAGGACTTCCACCTCACTGATTGTGTGCGCCCACGGGCGCACCGTGTCGGTCCTACGGACCTTGGCGCCCGTGATGCCCGGGTTTCTATAAATGTGCCGGTCCTAACGGACCTCCGGAACCAGGCGGGAACATCAAGCGACGTGTACCAGCACTACGACGGACTCGGCCGCTACCAAAGCGGTGTCGCCGGTAGGCCTGATGCGCTCCGCTTACGGCTCTGTGGCAGCCTTCCAGCCACGCCACTTGCCTGCTTCCCGCTACTCGATTAGGATGCACGGCATGAAGCGGGGCGCTCTGCTGCTCACACTTGTACTCTCACTTTGCGGCTCAGTCATCGCCAGTGAACAACAACACCTCGACTACATCTACCGGGATGACGGGGACCGTGACGGAGGGCTTCGGATCTTCTTGACAAAGCCCGACGGACAAAGAATCGAGCTGGCACAGCAAACTCCGGTCCAACCGTTTGCGGTAAAGCTCGGCCCGCAACCCTGGCTCATTATTCTCTGTCGATTCGGTGATGATCCTACGACTCCGCAGCCGACGGAGTATTACGAGCGATTGCTCGGATCTGAAGCGCCCGGCCTGGACCACTACTGGCGAGAAGCCTCGTTTGACCTTGTCAATTTAGCGGGAAGCCGGGCCGTCGGTTGGTACGACTTGCCTCACCCGCGTTCCCACTATGTGCATGACGGAGGATTCGACAACTACCGGGCACTAGTAGACGCGGTAGCAGCTGCAGATTCCGATGTCTATTTTCCGAATTTCGTCGGTGTCAGCCTGGTTTTTAACGCCCTTCTCGGAGATCGGGACCGCGATCGCGCGACCGCCTTCGGAGGCCAGGTTTACTACACGCTTGATGGAGTGTATCGGAGCTGGGGGATCACCTGGATTCCAGCGGGCATCGGCACGTGGGTGTTTCACCGAGAGGTGAAGAACGTCCACAACGTCTTTGCCCATGAGATGGGTCACGCTCTCGGTTTGCCTCATTCTACCGGTCCATACGGGTTCAATTACGACAACTTCTGGGACGTGATGAGCTACTGGGGAGCGGCCGTCACTGATGCTGATTTTGGGATCCTGGGCACCCACACCATTGCCTATCACAAGGAGATGCTCGGCTGGTTGCCCGAGCAGGCAAGGCAAACGGTGGCCCCGGGTAACCAGGTGACGATCAGGATGGAAAGGCTCGCCTTGCCTTCAAAGCAGGGGTTTTTGATGGCAAAAGTGCCGATCGCCGGCTCCGCCAATCGGTCCTACACCCTGGAGTACCGTCAACGTGCCGGGTACGATCGCGGGCTATGGGATGACGGCCTGATCATCCACGATATCGACACCGGTCGCTACGAAGTGAACATCAACTGGGGGATGAACGAGTGGCATCCGGCCCACGTCGTGGATGCAGACAAGAACGGCAATACCGGGGACGACGGGGCGGTGTGGAAGCCCGACGAGACATTTACAGACCGTAAGAACGGGATCCGGTTCAGGGTCGAAGATACCGACGAATCAGGTGCCCGGGTGACGGTCAACAATAACGCCCTGTTCCTCTCCCACTTCGCCCAGGGATCGAACGTCTCCTCGAGTGTGGTCCTGGTCAACCCGTCCCCTCAATCCCAGGCTGCGGGAACCGTGCGTCTTACTCGCGCTGACGGACAATCCTGGAAAGTCCCGCTAGACGGGCAGGTGCACGACGGCAGTTTCACTTTCTCGCTCAAGCCGCTCGGCACTGGATTTCGGTCAACGACGGCCGGCGGTGAGGCGTCAACCGGTTGGGTCCAGGTCGGCTCAGAGCGACCTCTCGCCGCGTCCGTCCTGTTCACCAGCCCGTACGGCGTGGCTGCCGTTCCGGCTTCTGAGTTGTCTGCAAGGTCGGTCCTCCTGCCTGTCATTCAGGACCCTGGCCGCGGCTGGCGCAGCGGTATCGCGGTCTCAAATCCGAACGGTGAAGCAATTCAGGTCTCGGTGCATCTTCGCTCCGAATCGGGCGTCCTAATCCCCGACTTCACGGCGAGCTTGCAGGTTCCGCCTCACGGACAACGAGTTCAGTTTGTTGAAGAGCTTCTTCCGGCTGCGGGCGGGCAAATCTTAGGCCGAACCCTGGATCTCGCTGCGGATTTGCCCTTCGATGCCATCTCGATTCTTACGTCGCCGCAAGCCTACGCTACTCTCCCGGTCGCTCCCCAATCTCTTACAGCCTCTGACGCGCAGCTCGGTGAAGTCGGGACTCTTGCTGGATCCCCCTTGATGTCCGGTGGTGCAGATGGCCCGGTTACGGAGGCGCTGTTCTCGTCGCCGCAAGATGCGGCCACCGACAAGGCGGGCAATGTCTATGTCGCGGACGGCGGCAATCATGCGATCCGAAAGATCGACGCGGCGACAGGCGGGGTGACTACTTTTGCAGGCCGGTGCGGAGACAGCGGGTCCAATGATGGGCCCCGAGAAATGGCACGCTTTAACACTCCGCGGGCTCTTTGTTTCGACTCCCAAGGCAATCTTTGGGTGGCAGATGCGCAGAACCATACGATTCGGCGGGTTGCGCCCGACGGTGTCGTTTCCACGGTAGCGGGGACTGCAGGCGCATGGGGTTGGGCGGACGGCAAGGGCGCCGAGGCTAGGTTCGACGATCCGTCAGGGATAGCTGTGGATGCGGGGGGAATAGTGTACATCTCCGACCGAGACAATCACGTAATCCGCAAGCTCAGTCTCGACGGCACGGTGACGACGCTTGCCGGAACTCCCCGGAAGGCTGGATCTGCAAGCGGGGCAGGGCAACAGGCGCGTTTCAGGCAGCCGCACAAGATCGCGCTCGACCGGGAAGGCAACGTCCTCGTTGCTGATTATCAGAATGCGCTGGTCAGGAAGGTGACTCCGGACGGCCAGGTGTCCACGTTTGCGGGGAGAGCCGGCGTTCCCGGGTACCGGGACGGGCCGGCCGACGTCGCTTTGCTCAACCTCCCGTCAGGAATAGCAGTGGACTCCTCGGGAATCGTTTATGTTGCGGACGGTTACGTGATTCGCCGGATCTCCACGGACGGGCGAGTGACGAGTGTAGCCGGCTATCCCCACGTCCCGACCTCCCCGGATTCGCCTTGCGGGACATCAAACGGAACCGGGAAGGATGCCCGTTTCTGCTACTTGTCTTCAATTCAGCCGGCATCTTCCGGAGACTTCCTGATCGCCGACACCAACAACCACACAATCCGCAAGATGAGTCTCCTGGGCACGCTTTATCAGCTGTTTTTCCCGCAGTTTGCTACCGGCGAGGCGGTTGCTTCGACTCTGGTCTTCATCAATCCGTCTCGGACGGAGAAGGCATGGGGACGATTGCATCTGATCGACAGCGGGGGCGCTCCGATGGCTGTCGGTTTCAACGGCGAGAAACCGGCGGCGGACCTTGACTTTGAAATCCTGCCTCTTGGAGTGCAGTTTTTCCAAACTGATGGGACGGGCGACCTGCGTGTCGGTTCCGCAAATCTCAACTCCAACGTGCGACTGAGCGGCACAGTTTTGTTCTCCGGTGCCGCTGGGCTCGCCGGGGTGTCGGCAGCACCGGCAACGTACAGGCTCCTGGCTCCGGTAGAAACCAATTCTTCCAACGGCCTTTCAACCGGGCTTGCTTTGCTTAACTGGAATTTGGCTCCCACTCCGGTCACCTTGAGGCTGCGCGACACGAGCGGAAATATCCTGGCGTCGACCGTGGTCGAAATCCCGGCGCGGGGGCAGCTGGCGAGATTCCCCGAGGAACTCTTCAAGGACCAGTTTTCGTTCCCGCAGCAGTTTCAAGGCACGCTCGAAGCCCAGGCTGATGCGCAAATCTGCGGCGTGGGCCTGCGTGTGGTGCCGGGCGAGATAGCGACCCTACCGGTGGCGGTGATTGATTAGATGCGCCGATCGGCGGTTTCTATCCCCGCCGGGAAATTTGGGAATTTGGGGACTCAATTACCTTTTGCGGGCGCTCTGCAAAAGGTAATTGAGTAGACTACCTAAATACCTCTTCGCCGAGTGATCGGCGAAGAGGTATTTAGGTAGACTGTCCCCGAATTTCCCCCCGAATTTCCCGCCCTGGAGCACCTGTGCGCCTATATAGGCCGCGTCGTCTTCGCCTCCAGCCGGGTCAAATACGACCCGTCCAGCGGCGCCGTCCACTATCGGACGGCCAAGGGCGCTCAGCTGAGCCTCGACGCCCTGGAGTGGATTGCCCTGGTGACCCAACATGTTCCCGATCCCGGAGAACACACGCGACACTACTTCGGCTACTATTCCAACGCGGCCCGCGGCAAGCGCCGCCAAGTGGCCGGCGGGGCCGGCGCCGACCCCGCAGCCGGCCGGACCGATTGCCCGAACGACGACTCCCCAAGCGTGGACTTCCGCCGGGAATGCCGGCGCAGCTGGGCCCGGCTGTTTCAAAAAGTGTACGAGGTACTAGCAGACATTACACGCAGATTGATTGAGGAACGTTTCGACAACATAGGGAGCCTTTCGTAGACTCATTCTACAATTTCGTGCATTATCAAGATTGTGAAAGCAAGTAGATTTCCCATCCTGCTGGTATTGGCCGGGGGCTTGGCAGCCGGGCCGAACGGCGAGGGCGGCGAGGGCCAGAAAGCCAACCCGCCGGCGCAGAAGCAGGGAGCCTCGGCCGCGGCCGGTCGTCCATCTCCCGCGCCGGTCCCGGGCAAGCTCATGTTCGAGGACGATTTTTCCGACGCGGCCAGCGGCTGGGAACGAAATCACGATAAGGAGTACGCCGCGGACTTTCTGGCAGGCGAGTACCAGATAAAGAACGCCGTGGACAGCCAAGTGACGCAGGGCATGTTCGAACGCCGGCAAACGGTCGACGGAGACTTCTCTGTGACTGTCCGCAAAGTCTCGGGACCGGATGATATCCGCTATGGCCTGGTGACCAGATACACTGGGACGGGCAAAGACTTTGTGGAAGCATCTATCCTGCCTGACGGCCGATGTTCGCTCTGGGTGCGCCACTACGAACAGCAGGTCCTGAAGACCAGACCCGACTTCAAGCCTTGCCAGGCGGTCCGGCGGGGAAATGAGCCTAACCAGCTGCGATTGGTGGTCTCGAGACGCCGTGCAACCTTCTACGTCAACGGCGAGAAAGTGGCGGAAGCCGATAACGTCAGCCGGGAAGGTGGCGGGTTCGGCCTCTTCGCCAGCTCAACCTCGACGGCCTCGGATGTTCGCTTCGATAACTTCAAACTTCACGCGGCTCCTTAGTACGAGCGCGGTGCCTCGCCACCGCGTCTTCGGTCAGGGAAAACTTCCCCGCGGCGCGCCAGATACCAGTTCCCCCCTTGTCGGTATCACTTCGTAAATGCCTGACACCTTAGAAGGACCTTCGACTGGCACAAATCTGGCACAAACATTGCTTTAGGCCGAGCCATGTCAAACACAACCAAAACAATGGGAAAAGTTAGTATGGCCGCATTCCTGCTTTTTGTGCTCGTCGGTTTTGCTCCTGCGGCCCTCGCTCAAGATGAGTCGAACACGACTCCCCAGGATCAGACCAGCATGCTCGAACTGGCAGTCAGGGGCCAACTGAAGAGCGTCGATCCCGACGCTAAGAAGTTGGTAGTCACCGATAAGGACGGCGCTGACGTTGAGTTCTCGTACGACGAGAAGACCGAGTACTCAGGCCAGACGGTCGAAGGTATCGCGAACAGTTCCGGATCCCAGGTGAGAGTCTTCTTCCGCGAAGAAAACGGCCAGAAGATAGCCACCAAGGTTGAGGTTCAGGCAAGCAACGAGACGGAGCCGTCTGCTTCCCCGGAGCAACCGCAGTCTCAGGAACCCCAGGGGTCGCCGTCTTCGCCGGACGAGTCGGAGAAGCCGTCCCAGGATCCCGGACAGGAGCCCCCGGCCGCGTAAAGAATTGGAATTTGGACAGACCGCTCTTTTACCTTTCTCCTGCAAACGCGGCGGTACCTGCTGCCGCGTGTTCCTTTTCATGCCACGGTGCCAAGGCTTCAGGGCGTGTTGTCCAAATCAAAGAGTGCCGTAAGCGCAGCGCTTACGGCACTCTCCACTACGGGCACGAGCTCGGACAGCCTGTCGAAAAAAAGGTGCCGAAGGTGCCGGACCGAAGAGAGAAGTCTTAGTTTTCGGGTACTTACGGTCGAATTACGAGCGTGTCACCAATTAGGCCCCGTTAACGGGGTGATCGGGAGGGTGGTGAGCTCGCCCGGCAGGCCTCCCATTTCCAGCGCGATCGCGCTCAGCTGTCCCCCGGTCGCCTCGACGGTCAGCGTCTCGGCCTTTCGGGAGATCCACCCAGAGACCCAAGTGCTTTACACTTCCGGTTATTCCGGTGACGTCATCGCCAATTATGGAGGCTGTGACGCCGGTCAACACATCATCAGCAAGCCGTTTTCGATGCAAGCCCTCAGCGACAAGGTGCGCTCCGTCCTGGATCTTCCTAATCTCCCGTGAGCAGTTTGCCTTTGCGTGGACGAAGATTATAAGCTGTCTGGGCAGAACCATCCTCTTGCTTTGGGACGAGAAATAAAGAGGTATACGTCAGAGTGGATGCAACCGCAATCGCAGCTTCCGGGGAAGCGCATGAAGCCCGCAAACGCCGGCGATTGCTCTCGACAATCCTGCGTGTGGGGTTCCCGTCGGCTCTCGTCTTGGGCTTGGTCAATGTTTATCTCGGCGCCTGGCCGCCGGCCCTGGCTCTTTTCGTTTGGCACTCGTCTGCCCGCTTGCCGCGTGGCTTAATAGCGGGAGCCATTACGTCACAGCCTCGTCCCTGCTGGTTCTGTCTATCCTGGTGGTTGCGCACTTCAATCTGTATGACGGAAGAGGACTTCAAGACCCGGGCCTCCTGGCGTATCCGCTGGTCGTCAGCCTGGCGACTCTTCTTCTCGGAAAACGTGCGGCCGTGTCGACCTTCATGGCGGGCTCGATTTCACTCGCGGTGATCGGCTATCGCGATGCAACGCTGGGATACCCGGCATACGAGTTGCCGGACTTCGACGATTTTCTCGTGATCTTCATACTTATGGCCGTTTCCACCGCT
Organism: Acidobacteriota bacterium; assembly: GCA_003819755.1. Lineage (GTDB taxonomy): Bacteria > Acidobacteriota > UBA6911 > RPQK01 > RPQK01 > RPQK01. The sequence continues at coordinate 8,500 of RPQK01000200.1, forward strand.
CTGATATGGATCATCATCGAGAGGATCACAGAGAGAACGGCGTCTTTGCGCGCGAGCGAAGCCCGGCTCCATCGAGCCAACCTCACGTTGGAGCAGCGCGTGGCCGAGCGGACCGCCGTCGCGGAGGAGCGTGCCGACCAGTTGCGTAGGCTGGCCGAGCAGTTGACTCAGGCTGAACAGAAGGAACGCCAGCGGATTGCGCATATCCTGCAAGAGCACTTGCAGCAGCTGCTCGTCGGTGCAAGGTACAAACTGACCCTTCTGCATCTACGCGGCGGAGAGGAGGAGGCGCTGCGGCGGGTCGATCAGGTGCTGGGAGAAGCGCTCGAGACGTCACAGTCGCTGGCCGTCGAACTGAGCCCGCCCATTCTCCAGTACGCCGGACTTGGCCCGGCGCTCGGCTGGTTGGGTGAATGGATGCTCGAGAAGCACGGTCTGAAAGCGGAGGTCGAGGTCGAGCCCGAAACCAGAATGCCTTCTCCGGATATCCAGGCGCTTCTGTTCGAAGCCGCCCGTGAACTGTTATTCAACGTAATAAAGCACGCCGGAGTCGATCAGGCGAAGCTGGAGCTCAAGGAGGAAGCGGGACAGTTCCTGCGGTTGACCGTGTCGGATCAAGGGACTGGGTTCGATCCGACCTTCCCTGAGCTCAATGTTCGCACCTCCGGCGGGCTTGACCTGTTCTTCCTTCGGGAACGGCTCAGGTTCCTGGGTGGCGATTTGCAGATCCAGAGTGCACCCGGCGCCGGCACCCGCATCTCGCTCACGTTACCAGTGGCGGCGAAAAACGCCAGTGCCTCAATAGAAACTTCCGCAACCTAACCCCGGGTCCATGACAGAAGCCCGCGCCTCGTGTTCTTTCTCCTCTCGGGCAACAGTCCATCAGCTGACGAAGTTAGAGCACAGGCCGGGACCAGTCATCAAGAGGCTGCAAAATACCTGCAAACAAACTGTTAAGGGGTAATTGGTGAAGTTGCTGGTCTCGCCCCGTCTTAGCGCTTCGTCTTCACCGACTCTTCCCATTCTTTGAGCAGGAGTTTCAAGCGCTGCACCTCTGGCCCTCTCGAGCTCAGCAGGTTGGTTTTCTCACAGGGGTCCTGGAGGACATCGAACAGGTACTCGTTCAGCCGATTCCCGGTATGGTCGGCGATGTATTTGAGCGAACCGTCGCGCACGGCTTTTCGGGTATTCGCGGCGCGCCTGGCGCGCCAGAAAAGGGATCTCTTGGCGATCGGCTGGCGTTCTGCAAGGTGTTTCAGGATATCAATGCCATCAAACGCGCGCCCCGGCTCCGGCTGCGCACCTGCCGCTCGAACCATCGAAGCGGAGAAATCCATCGTTATGCAGGGTTCGTCAAACGTGAGTCCGGGTCGCAGCACTTCGGGCCACCTCACGATACAGGGGACCCGGATTCCCCCCTCGAACACTCCGCCTTTGTGGCCGGAAAAGGGAGCGTTCCTACCCGACGCTGTTCCTCCGTTATCGCTCATGAAAAGGACGATCGTGTCATTTGTCATTTGCCGGTCATCGAGTTTCTTCAGGACAGAGCCAATTCCGTGGTCCATGCACTCGAGCATGGCCCGGTAAACGTCTTTGGGCGCCTCGTCCTGGTTCCACAGCTCGGAACCGGGGGGCAGCGGGGAGGGACGGAGATCTCCTGGTCCCTGAAACGGAGAGTGGGGCGCGGTATATGCAACGTACAGGAAGAACGGCTGATTCGCTGGCTGCCGGTCAATGAAGCCTTCCGCCTCCTTCGTGATCACGTCGGTCACGTAACCGTCCTGCCTGATCGGCTCCTCGTCACGATACAGGCCGTTCAGCAAGCTCGGCGGCGGCTCGACATGGTGAAA
>RPQK01000201.1 GCA_003819755.1 Acidobacteriota bacterium
CCCAAACCTGGTTGGCGTCCATCATCAGTTTGCGGTCGTTGCCGATTTCTTCGCGAATAATGGCGGCACGACGGCAGTCATCCTCGATGCTCCGGCCGACCTTCATTTTGAAATGCGTCCAACCAGCGGCGACGGCTTCGCGACACAACTCGCGGAGTCGTTCGTCGGTATAGCCGAGCCAGGCGGTTGAGGTCGTATAGGCGGGATAGCCGTGCTGCAAAAGTTCTCTTTCGCGCTCCGGGCGGCTTGGCTGCTTCTCCCTTAGGAGTTCGAGCGCCTGCTCGGGGGTTATGACGTCCGTGATATAGCGAAAATCGATGCACCGGACGATTTCTTCCGGGCTCATATCCGAGAGCAGTTTCCAAAGCGGCTGGTGGCGCGACTTGGCGTACAGGTCCCAAACGGCATTTACCAATGCGGCTGTAGCGAGATGGATTACTCCCTTTTCCGGCCCGACCCAGCGGAGCTGGCTGTCGCTGGTAAGGCGTCGCCAGAAACCTCCAAAGTCGCCGGCAATCTCCTCGATCGTCAGACCCACGACCAACGGGCTGAGAGCGTGCACCGCGGCGACACACAGTTCGTTCCCCCGGCCGATCGTAAAAGTCAGGCCATGCCCTTCCAGAGGACCGTCGGTACGCAGGGTCACGTAGGCTGCCGAGTAATCCGGATCGGGATGCATCGCGTCGGAGCCAGCCCAGGATCGGGAGGTAGGGAAGCGGATATCTCGAACCTCCACTGCGGTTATTCTCAGGCTCATCAGTGATTCGACTGTAACGAGTAGCGGCAGATGTGTCAAACCCCTTTGATTCCGGATCGCGGCGGAGACTCCGCCCTAATCCGTAATCCGCAATCGCCCTCCGTGCTACTATCAAGCAGGTTATGGCCAAGGCTGTTGTTCCGCCGCCGATTCCAGTCGCGAAGGATCCCTACCGGCCCGATCCGATCGACATCTCTCCTCCACCGCAAAATCTGACGGCCATTCTCGGTCGAATCGGTCCGGGACTTATCTTGTGCGCGTCGATCGTCGGATCAGGCGAGTTGATTGCGACGACGACGCTCGGCGCCCAGGTCGGCTACTCGGCCCTCTGGGTGATTCTGCTCAGTTGCCTGATAAAACCCGCGGTTCAGGCTGAGCTTGGACGCTACGCGATTGCCACCGCCGAGACGGGACTTGCGGCAGTTAACCGGATGCCGGGTCCGCGCTGGAAGGTCAACTGGGTGGTGTGGGCCTGGGCCGCAACCGTTGCCATGTCGCTCTTCCAGATGGGTGCCATGCTGGGTGGACTGTCCCAGGTGATGACGCTGATCTTTCCGGCCGTTCCCACATTCCTTTGGGTTTTGGGCTTCATGGCTCTTTCCCTCGCGCTCTTGCTGGGGGGAGGCTACGAACGTATCGAGAAGCTGGCGATGGTCAAGGTCGCCCTGTTCACGATGCTGACGTTCCTGTGCGCTCTACTGCTCACTCGCATGCCGGACTACTTCTCGTGGAAGCAGGTTGGCGATGGGTTGAGACTGCGGTTGCCGGGCGAAGGCCTGATAACCGCAGTGGCCGTTTTCGGGATTACGGGAGTCGGGACGACCGAGTTGTTCATGTACCCCTACTGGTGTCTTGAGAAAGGCTATGCGCGATTCGCCGGTCCGGCAGACGGGAGCCCGGAGTGGCGTTCCCGGGCGCTCGGCTGGATTCGGGTGATGCACCTCGATGTCTTTGCTTCGATGCTGATCTATACCACGGCAACGGTGGCTTTCTACCTCCTCGGAGCTGGGATACTCCACAAGAAGGGGCTCGTCCCGGCAGCCACCGACATGATTCCGGTCCTCTCGAATATCTACACCGACACGCTCGGGCCTTGGGCTTTGTATTTGTTCTACGTAGGGGCGGTGGCGACTCTTTACGGCACTATTTTCGCCTCGACCGCGGCCCATTCGCGAATCTATCCCGACATGTTGCGTTTGATGGGATTCTTCGCGGCCGAAGACTTTGCCGCCCGCCAGAGATACCGTCGGCGGTTTGTCTGGATACTCGCCGTCGTTCCGGCGATCCTGTTCTTCCTGTTTCAATCGCCTGTCAAGATGGTGCTTGCCGGTGGCGTCGCGGCCGCGATAATGCTTCCCGTGGTCAGTATTGGCGCGCTGTTCCTCAGACTCCGGCACCTTCCTCGTCAAGTGCTGCCGTCGGTCTGGATCACCCTCGGTCTCTGGGTTGCCGTGATCGTGATCGTTTGTTTCACCGGTTATTACCTGTGGAGCCAGGTAATGGCGCTCTGAGGAGGATTTCGATTCAATCCTGTCAACCCTGTTAATTCTGTCAAACCGAGACGCCCGCGCTCCCAGGGACATATTACGATCCCAGTCCCGGGGCGTGCAGGCGCAGGAACTCTGTCACCCGCTGCCTCACTTGCCGGCGATGCGTGAAGATTGTCACGTGGTCGCCGCCCTCAACGGCCAGGAGTTCTGCGTTCGGCACGCGCTTCTGAAACGACGTTGCGTGTGGATTGAACGGCACAACGCGGTCGCCGGTTCCGTGCACCACGAGAAGAGGAACTCGCAACTGCTCAAGTGGGTAATCGGTCGCGCGGGTGACGGCGATGTCGTTTTCCGTCCCCCCCAGGCGTCGCCCCATCTGGTCCAGAGTGCTCAGGGTCAGCGCCAGAAGCAGCGGTCCGGCGATCGGATCCTGAACTGTACGCCGGCGCAAAACCGGGTCTGGAATGGATCGGAGAGCGGCGCTTTCCGGGTCCCTTTTTGCTTTCCAGCGCATGGCTCGGCCGAAGCCCGGCACGCGCGCGAATAGCTTCAGGATCTGAAACGCAAACGGCACCCCGCCTTCGATCCTCTCGCTGCAGGTTGAAACCATCACGAGGCCCCAGCACCGGGTTGGGTGGCGGAGGGCGAACTGGAGGGCGCAGGGACCGCCTCCCGACACCGCCATTACCGCCGCCTGGCCTGGCCCCAGGGAATCAAGGAGCTCCGCGCACAGGTCCGCCTGCTCCTCGGAGCTCGGCCCCGAGGAGAGCGGTGTGCCGAGGTATCCGGGCCGCGACACGCATACGTACCGATAACCGGCCTCTCCGATGGTGCGCGCGAGGAGCACGCTCTGATCGTACCCTCCCATCGCACCGTGCAGGGCCAGCACCGCAGGTCCTTCGCCCAACGTGGCGTATTCGACAGGCCCTTGCCTGGTACTCGCAACCCCGCGGACCGGTTCTCCTGTGATTTCCGGGATTGCCTTCGCTTCTCGTGCAGTCGCTTCTATCATGGCCTCCTCCTCAACGTCTGTTCGGTTCCCCGTTCGACGTTCCCCGTTTCAAGGCTCAAAAGCACTTGAAAAGCTGAACTTGGACGGTGAACGGTTGACCAACAGTGCGTCGAAAAACTTCACTTCTCTCCCTCCTCGAACTTCGGACGGCATATCATAACCGGCAGGGGAAGGAGTGACAAACCGAGAGGAAGCTGGCGTTATCCGACATTCGCAAATCCTCGCGAGCGAACACGAAACCAGGCACTTTTTGTTCGTGTCTGTTCGCGTTGGTTCGTGGATGAGCCCGCTTGTTTTTCGCAATTAATTCCTGCAATCAACGTGTAACCAAACAGCAGCGGCCGAAATCCAATGTCATAAGTGCTGGAGCACTCCGGCTCGCCCCTTCTCCAAGAGTTTCCGAGGCAGCTGCGAGACGACTGCTTCCAGCCGCCGCGTGTGGTCCCAACGACAAGTGAGCATGGAGGTGTGGCATGTCTCGAAGGAGCTGTGTCTTTTTGACGCTCGGCGGTTTCGCGCTGACATTGGTTGCAGCCGCGGTCATTCTCTTCCTTTCCTCGGCAACGGGCGTCGCCCAAGGGCCGTGGGGAGCCAACGGACCGCCGTTGTTCGGTTTTGATCGTAACCTGCTGGTCAGTTCTCACCAGATGCTGAGGGAGGGGAAGGAGACCTTCCGCTTTGACACTTTCGGCGACGAGGACTTCTGGGGTGGGGAACTGGGCCTTCACAACGCTATAAAGGGAAAGGCGCTCGGAGGTGTGGGACCAGGGCTCAGTCCACAGACGGCCCTGTCGCTCGGCTTGAAGGTCGATGTCGATGCCTTGCCCAAGTCGACGCTCCAGGCCTTACGGCGCGGTCAGGTTGATCTGACGGACCCGGCCACGACGGTCGCTCTGCTCAAGCTCAATTCGGTGGTCGGCGTGAAAGGCTTTTTCGATTCCCGGGGCAACCTTGATTCGGTTGGGATTCAGTGTGCTTTCTGCCATTCCACGGTTGACGACTCGGTCGCTCCCGGAATCGGGATTCGACGGGACGGCTGGGCGAATCGTGATTTGAACGTGGGAGCGATCGTTGCCTCGGCTCCGGATCTGAGCTTTTTTGCCGAGGCGCTCGGTGTGAGCCAAGACATTGTCAGGCAGGTCTTGAACAGTTGGGGACCGGGCAAGTTCGACGCCGAACTGGTCCTCGACGGGAAAGCGTTTCAACCCGGCTCAACCAAGCCTGCCGCAACGCTTATTCCGCCCGCCTTCGGCCTCGCCGGCGTTAACCTGCACACCTGGACCGGGTGGGGCTCCGTCACCCACTGGAACGCGCTGGTCGCAAATCTTGAGATGCACGGCAAAGGAACCTTCTACGATCCCCGTCTGAACGACGCCAGTCAGTTTCCGATCGCCGCCAAACTCGGACTCGGAAACGTGCGCAATGAGCCGGATCTTGTTACTCCGAAACTGCCCGCACTCCACTTCTATCAGCTTGCCCTCCCCGCACCGAAGCCGCCTTCGGGAAGCTTTGATAGCGTGGCCGCGCGCCGAGGAGAGGCGCATTTTAACGGCAAGGCGCAGTGTGCGACTTGTCACGTCCCTCCGCTTTACACCGAGCCCGGCTGGAACCTGCACACCGGTGAAGAGATCGGCATTGACAACTTCCAAGCCAACCGGGCCCCCGACCGCCGCTACCGCACGGCTCCTTTGAAGGGGCTCTGGACTCACACGAAAGGAGGCTTTTACCACGACGGCCGTTTCGCGACCCTACTGGACGTCGTTAACCACTACAACCAACAGTTCGACCTGAACCTGACGAAATCTGAGAAGGACGAGCTAGTCCAGTTCCTGCTGTCGTTGTGAGTTCCTGCTGTCGTTGTGAAAGAAAAGCTCCCGGCGGAGAGAAGCCGCTTGTACTTTCTGTCTAATTGGGATCTGATATGAGACAAACGTAAACCCCGCCGCAGCGGCTGCTTCCCGCCCTGGGAATGTACGCCCGCATGGGACAAAGGCTTATGCGGCTGTGCGGCGGCATAACGGCTGCTCACGCAGTGAGAGGAGCATAACCGATGGCTAAAGGAACAACGACTGAATCGGTAATCGACATCGGCAAGGCGCCGGTCATTGACTACAACAACAAGGATTGGGACGCGGCCAGAGCATCGATGGCGCCCGGTTACGTCTACGATGAGGTGGCTACTAGTCGGCAGGGAAGAGGCGCCGACGAGGCAGTGGCCCTCTGGCGCGGTTGGGCCGCGGCCTTTCCGGATTCAAAAGGAGAGATCCATAACGTCTTTCACAGTGGCGATACCGTGGTTGTCGAGCTGACCTGGCGAGGAACTCACACCGGCCCTCTGCAAACGCCGAGGGGAACGCTTTCCCCCACGGGAAAGCGAATTGAGCTGCGTGCCTGCCAGATCAATACCGTCACGAACGGCAAGGTCCAGAGCACGCGTCACTATTTCGACATGACCTCCCTGCTCCAGCAACTGGGAGTGACAGGTTAGGGCGTGATCGGAAGACTCTGGGAGCGCAGCCGAGAAGCGTGCGCTCCCGGGGCCTGCACTTTATGCGCATCTTGGAACCAGCAGGATCGAACAGAGCCGCAAGCGCAGCGCTTTTTGCGGAGCGCGTCGGACGCGTGCCAGAGCGAGACCCACTCGTGCTCGAGGCACGCATCCGACGCGCTCCGCAAAAACGCTGCGCTTGCGGCTCTGTCGGACCTCCGAAGACCTCAAGGACCTCAAGGACCTCAAAGACGGGAACCGGAGGGTGTCCTTCAGGTCCTTCCGGTCCTTCCGGTCCTTTGCTCCGCTGTCTTTCCGCTAGCGCTCTTTCCGAACCACCGTCTTTATGTCCTCCGGCGCCTCCGGGTCTCCCAGCGCCGGCCCATGCCAGACGCTGCCGCCGAAGGTCGTGATGTAGATCATCGCCGGATCGTTCGCATCTGGAATCACCCGGTGCCCCCACTTGAAATTGTAGCCTTTGATCCGAGACCAGGTCTCGCCGCGGTCCGCCGAACGGTAGGCCGAGTGCTGGAAACCGCAGGCGTAGAGAAGGTCCGGATTACGCGGATCGACGGTGACGTCGTAAATATGCTGGTCATCGCCGAGAACCTGGCGCCATGACTTTCCGCCGTCATTGGAGATGAAAATCCCCCCTCCCTGATCTCCCTCGGGCGTGGCTCTGCCCCACGCGGCGAGGTACAGTCGACGGTTGTCGCGGCTGTCGATCGCCAGCCCGTTGGGGCCGTTGGTCCCCTGGGGGAGAGCAACACGCTCCCAGTGCTCGGCGCCGTCCGTCGACCGGTACAGCGTCCCGTCGTGATCGTTTCCGATCTCGCCTTTATCACTGCGCCGTGCCACGACCAGGTAGAGAATGCCGTCGCGGGTGCGGGCCAGGCGCCAGGCGAACGGCTGCCGGCCGGCCAGACCCTGGCGTTTGAGCGTCCAACTGCGGCCGTTGTCGGTCGATTTGAACACTCCGTCTCCAAATCCGCAGGCGTAAAGCGTACGGGAGCCGACCGGACTGGCGGGATCGAGCAGGATATGAGTGATATCGGACTGGTTGATACCTCGATCCGTGACCTCCCAAGAGGCCCCGCCGTCTTTGGACGTCGCTATTCCTCCCTTGTACTGCGCGGGATCTGTCTGCCGCCACATCTTCGGACGAGGAAGGTCGTGGTTCGCGCCGAAGGCCCCCCAAATCAGCCCTTTGACCTTCGGGTCGAGCTCGATCCAGTAAGTCGTGTTGCGCCATTCTCGCGGAATTCCTTCGGTCGAGCCGATCCAGCTTTTTCCGCGATCCTCGCTCCTGAACAGGCCGATGTCGGTGTAGCTGATATAGAGGCGCGATTTATCGAATGGATCGAAGTGGACGCCGTAGCAGGTGGTGACGTCCAGACCTCGGGTCGTCCATGACTCCTGGCCCTTGACTGGAACGGAATTGACCGTTTCCCAGTTCTTTCCGCCGTCGGTTGTCCGGTAGGTGCGGAAAAGGTCGGTTCCGTAGCAGACGTCGGGGTTTCCCGGCGCGACGGCCAGGTTAACCGGTGCGTCGAACCAGACGCTGTAGTCCTCTCGTTTCTGCTTTTTCCAGTCGCTCGCCGCCCGGTACTCGACCCACGTCAGGCGACTGTTACCCGCCGGCCGATCGCTTTCCTTTCTGACCACCGCCCAGCTTTGCCCCTGGTCGGTTGTCTTCAGGACCCCGTTATATAGAGGCCCGTCATCGAGCCTCAGACCTCTAAAACCGAGGTAAGCAACCTCCGGACGCGAGTCGCACACCGTCACCGATTCAAAACGGGGAGGATCTCCGCCGGTCGCCTTGACGAGAGGAGCGATGGCGGCGCTTCGGTCTTCCCAGGTTTTTCCTTTGTCCTTCGAGACGAGGATGGCGCCGGTCAGGCGGCTTTCCTTCCAGGTTGCTTCACGGGTGGCGTAGACGACCAGGCCGTTCCCCGCCCCCCCTGCAGCCATACTCAGGTATTCAGGCCCGGACGTCCGGGGCTGGATCATCCCGGCAGCCGTCCGCAGGCCGCTCGAGGTTCCGACCAGCACCTGGGAGGAGATCTTATCCACCCTCAGGAGGAATAACACGTCGTCGCGATCGAGCTCCCCTGCCCGCCGCCAGCTCTTGCCGCCGTCCGTCGACTGGAGGAGCCCCCTTCCCTGACGTCCGCCGACGGCCAGGCTGATTGACTGCGGATTGCGAGGATCAACGGCGATAGCGTCGATGCCGCGCACCCCCTGGTAAGCCGGGTCTTCGGTCGTGTAGACCTGGCTCGCATGGTCACCCCGCATGTGCTCCACGGTGTGCTTCGCCGGGTTAGGAAAGATCAGGCTCCAGCTCCGAGCCCGGTCCGTACTTTTCCAAACCGCGTTGTTCGAGACGTAGATGACGTCAGCGTTTTGCGGGTCGTAGGCGACTCCGGTCAGTACCGCCCGGAGGTTAAAATTCCGCCAGGATCGCGCCCCGTCCAGCGTGACGTACATCCCAGTCATATCGCAGCCTTCGATCACGACATTCGGATCATGAGGGCTGACTGCGGGCCGGATCATAGTCCCGCCGCCCCCGGGTCCGACGATCCGCCATCGGTCAAACCGCGGCGCCGGGCCCCCCGCTGTCTGCGCAATGAGGAGACACGCCAGGAACGCACCAAGGTATCGAAATCTGCTCATCAGTCGTCCTCCGATCCTACAATAGCACCGCCGCCTCCTGATAAACTGCTAGTCAGTCAGTTAAAACAGTGGTCGCGGACGGCGGCGAATCCCGCTCCGCAGTCCTCGGCGTTGGAGTGAAACGAAAAGGGGCGAAGGATCGAAGGGGCGAAGGGGCGGAGGGAAAACAGGCAACGAGTTGACTTCCCTGTTTTCCCTCCGCCCCTTCGCCCCTTTTCGTTTCCGTAACGCGGTCGTTCTATGAACATCCGGCTTCTAGTGGAGCCGAACCCCTTTTAGTACTGCTCGATGGCGCTGGGGATCCTTTGGAATCCCCGGGCGAGATTACGTATGGAAAGGGCTTGCCAAGGCGGGACTGCCTAGGCGACACTGATTTCTGGTCTGCTTGACTGACGAGCAGCTACACGCCCGGCCAGTTTCGGGATCAAGAACGGAAGCGCACTTCAGCAGGAGGAACTATGCGACTGGCCCTTCTCGACTGGATTATCATCGCTCTGTCCATCGGTGTTTGTTTTGCCCCAGCCCTCTTGGTGGCGAAAAGGTCCGGCAAGAGTACAGCAGAGTTTTTTGCTTCAGGGCGGGCTGTGCCGTGGTGGCTGGCCGGCCTCTCCATGGTGGCCACGACCTTCAGCAGCGATACTCCGAACCTCGTCACCAACTTCGTGCGAACGCAGGGCGTGGCCGGGAACTGGCAGTGGTGGGCCTTCGTTCTGACCGGTATCGCCACCGTCTTTTTCTACGCGCGGCTCTGGCGCCGGTCGGGCGTGCTGACCGATCTGGAACTGTACGAGCTCCGGTACTCCGGCAAGGCGGCTTCCCTGGTCCGCGGCTTCCGGGCCCTGTATCTCGGGCTTTTCTTCAATTGCATCATTATGGCGTCGGTCAATCTGGCCGCGGTTAAGATCGCGGGGGTCTTGTTTGGGCTGGATCGCTGGCAGACGCTCCTGGCCGTCGGGCTGCTGAATGTCGTATTTGCCGCCCACTCGGGTCTGTGGGGCGTGCTCGTCATCGACATGATTCAGTTCTTCATCAAGATGACAGCCGTCATCGCCGCCGCCTATTTTGCGCTGAAACTGCCCCAGGTCGGGGGCATGAGCGGCCTCATCGACAAGGTGTCCGCCATGCGCGGCCCGGAGGGGGTCAACTACCTGAGCATGCTGCCCGACTTCTCAACCAACATGGAGCTGGCGGTCGCGATTTTCATCATGCCGATCGCCGTTCAGTGGTGGGCCGTCTGGTATCCGGGCGCCGAGCCGGGTGGTGGCAGCTACATCGCACAACGGATGTTGGCGTCCAAGAGCGAGAAGGACGCTTTGGGCGCCGTCCTGTTCTTCAACGTTGCTCACTACGTTATGCGTCCGTGGCCCTGGATCCTGGTGGGGCTCGCTTCCCTGATCGTTTATCCGCAGCTGTCGGATATTCAAAGAACTTTTCCGCACCTTAATCCCGCGCTGGTGGGTCACGACACGGCCTACCCGGCCATGTTGACATTTCTGCCGGTCGGCTGGATGGGGCTGATGGTCGGTGGGCTCATTGCGGCGAACTCGTCGACGATCCTGACGCACCTGAACTGGGGTGCGTCCTATATCGTGCACGATTTCTACCGGCGTTTCATTAAGTCGGATGCAACCGAAAAGCACTATGTGACTGCGGGAAGACTGGCCACGATCCTGCTGTTCCTCCTGTCCTCCTCTCTGGTCTTTGTTCTGGAAACGGCACAGGGGGCTTTCAATCTGATCCTGCAGATCGGCGCGGGCACTGGGCTGCTCTACCTCATGCGTTGGTTCTGGTGGCGGGTGAATGCCTGGTGCGAGGTTGTCGCGATGGTGAGTTCTTTTGGGATTTCGATCTTCTGGGCGGTGGCGGTCCGCAA
>RPQK01000202.1 GCA_003819755.1 Acidobacteriota bacterium
CGACTCGAACAACGGTACCGGCATCAGGCCCGGATCCTTGTCGCTGCCTTCGACCTGGATTCCGCAGGCTCGGGCGAGCCAGACGACGGCCAGGACGTCACCAGCCGATCGACTGCCGCTGATGACGTAGGTCCTGATCGCCTCGGGCGGATAGGCCTTCTTCAGCCGCGCGACTTCCCGGAGACCATCGAGCAGGCTCCGGGTGGAGTCAGAGGGCGCCGGCGGCAGCGACCCGCCAACTGCGCCGCCGCCCTGCCCAAGCTCGGAAAGCGCCTTGGAATGGACCTCGGCATGGTCACGAATATCGAGGGTATGCAGATGAAAACCAAAAGTGTCAACCTGCCTCATCAGGGGCCTGAGAAGAAGATCTGCAACCCGTCGTCCGCGGTTCTCGAGGAGGCTGGAATGGACCACCTCGAGGTCGGCCCGGAACTCGCCGGCCGAGCGATAGGCGGCTGGGTGGGCGGCCGAGTCATCGGGCGGTTCGGCCGAAGCCTGGAGCCGACGGTATAAGTACCAGAGGTAAAGACGATACGGCTCTTCGGCCACAGGCTGGCCCGATACATTCAACGGGAGGTCGGCCAGCTTCCTTAGCGATTCCTTGAGGGCGTCCGAGACAGGAATCTGGTACAAGGAGGCCGTAATTCGATCCATCAGGTCCCGCACCCGGTGAAGATAGCGATCAAGAACCACTTTCCGGGCCAGCCTGAGAGCCTCCCTGGTGCATTGTTCATCGACATAGGGGTTGCCGTCCCGATCCCCGCCGATCCAGGAACCGAATCCCACGACAGCGGGGAAGTGTTCAGCTGCCTGGTTTGGAAATACCTCCTGGTACTCCCGGATGAGAGTGGTGTACAAGTTCGGCAGTGAGTCGAACAGTGGGTTACGAAAGTAGTCGATGCCCATGCGGATTTCATCGGAAACCGTCGGGCGTCTTCGCCGGACTTCATCCGTCTGCCAGAGAGCGGTGACCGTCGTACCAATGACCGCCTCCAGGCGGGCCGCCTCTTCCCTGGAGAGGGGCAACCTGTCGAGTTTAGCGAGCGCGTCCGCAATGCGCCGGCGTTTGATCAGAACGATCCGGCGTGCTATTTCGGTCGGATGAGCCGTGAAGACCGGGACGACTCGGATCTCTGCCAGCCACTCGAGCACCTGCTCTCCCGTGACCCCGGCCACTTTCATCCGAAGGAGCGTGCCTTTGAAGGAGCCGGGCAAAGGAGGGTGCTGCGGATCCAGTTGCGAGGCACGTCGGCGGCGCTTGCGATGATTTGTCTCAGCCAGGTTCGCCAGCTCGAAGTAAATGGAGAAGGCCTTGGCCAATCGATAGGCTTCTGGAACCGAAAGCCTCGAGATCCACTGGTCCGCCATATGGGCCAGCTGATGTTCGTCCTCGATGATCGTCCCGGGTCTTGCCCCGGATTGCTCGCGGCGCCGAACCGCCCAGCGCCGCAGTCTCTCGACAGGCTCGTAAAGGTCCCTGCCCCCCTGCTCGACGAGCACTTGCCCGAGCAAGCGCCCCAAGGATCGAACATCGCGCCGGAGCGGCATTTCTTTTTCGGGACTGCGGTCGCTGGTAATTTCGGCTAACCTGGCAGCCTGGTCTTCCACTCTCCAAAGCGGTCGTTTCGCACTCATGGTGTGTGAGGGGCCCTTTGAGGCATCGTACGTGGTTCCAAGGACGAACGTAAAGAGAACACCACGAACGGACGAACACGGACTGACACGGACTTGGCACGATTGTGGTTGTCCGCGTCCGTCCGTGTTAGTCCGTGTTCGTCCGTCCCGCTATACTGGTGCGAGGGGTCCTGCGCATGGAATCATTCAGCGGCGAGATCTTTGCGGCCTTACTTGCCCTTATAGGAGTGGTCATTATCATCGCAGCGCTCCTGTCGGGCCTCGTCGAGCGGAGCGGATTGCCGCAGGTTGCGGTGTTCCTCACCCTCGGTGTCGCTCTCGGCCCTTACGGCCTCGGTGTGCTCGAAATCGCTCTCGATTCGCCCGCCTTGCGTGTTGTTGCGACCCTCAGCCTGGCCCTCGTGCTGTTTACTGACGCGCTCACGCTAAATATCACGGAGGCGAGGCAACACTCCGGATTGGCCCTGCGACTGCTTGGGCCGGGGACCCTCCTCACGGCTCTCCTCGTGGCCGTGGCCGGCTGGGCACTGATCGGCCTGCCCATCGCGGGGGCCTTGATGCTGGGCGCCGCGCTGGCGTCGACCGATCCGGTCTTGTTACGAGGGCTTCTTCAGCGAAGGGATATTCCGGGTGACGCGCGCGTCGCACTGCGTCTGGAAAGCGGCCTGAACGACGTCGTCCTGCTGCCTGTTGTCGTCGTCGCGATGAGTTTCGTGAGCGAGGCGTCGCGCGTCGGGGGCGCGGGACTGGCCAGGCTGACTCTTGATCTTTTCGTCCTGGGACCGGGGGCGGGGATCCTCGTCGGGCTCCTGGGGGTAGCGGCGCTTGATCTGGTACGCTCGCGGATCGGGGTTCGCCGGGACTATGAATCGCTGTATTCGCTTGGTGTCGCATTTGCCGCTTTTGGGGCCGCCGAAGCAGTCCATGGAAGCGGTTTCCTCGCTGCCTTTGCCGCCGGCATGACAATCTCTGCGCTTGATGTCGAACTTTGTGACTGCTTCGCCGAGTACGGCGGGGTGACGGCTGAGATGCTCCTGCTCTTCACGTTCGTGCTGTTAGGCGGTTCTCTGATCTGGACAGGCTTCTCAATGACTGACGGCCCGATTTTGCTTTTCACCGCGATAGCGATCCTGATAAGGACGCCGGTTTACCTGCTGTCGCTCTCCGGCTCGGCCGTCTGCAGACGCGGCCGCCTGTTGATTGCCTGGTTCGGCCCGTCCGGGTTGAGCTCGCTCCTGCTGATTCTGCTGCCGGTCTTCGCCGGCGTATCCGGCAGTGATCGGCTGTTCGCCATTTGTTCCCTGGTCGTGCTCGCCTCGGTGGTGGTGCATGGCGGCTCGCCGATGCTCCTGGCGGGGGCCGAGCGCCGACGGGCCCGGCGAGAAGGCGCTCAGGCGGTCAATGGCCAAGCCTTGGGGGACGCTGAAAGGATTTCGATAGAAGAGCTTAAGCATCTCCGAGAAGCCGGCGAGCCGGTGACACTGTTGGACGTCCGTACCGCCCGGAGCTTGGAAGGAAGCGAGAACCAGGCGCAAGGCGCCGTGCGCGTGCCGCCTGATCGTGTGACAGAACGGGCGAAAGATCTGGGCCTGGAGCAGGAAGCCTGGCTGGTTGCCTACTGTACTTGAAAAAACGAAGGAACAAGCGCCCGGGTGGCGCGAGAGCTGAAAAAGGCAGGCTGGAAGAAAGCCCGCGCGCTGACCGGCGGCTGGACCGCCTGGCAGGAGGCTGGCCTGCCGGTAGAACCGCGTATGGCGGAGGCTTGAGATACGGTCGCGGGGTGTACCCCTGCCCTTTCTCCACTTGACCTTCAACCCCAAAGCAAGACAAGCTTCAACTTGGCAATGCGCGGTTCGGGTAAACAAGCGATCACCGGCCTTATCACCAACATCCAGCGTTACTCGCTGCAAGACGGACCCGGCATCCGCACAACGGTCTTTTTCAAGGGTTGCCCGCTTGATTGCTGGTGGTGTCACAACCCCGAGGGGCTGTCGCGCCGACGCGAAGTGGTGACGATCGCAAACCGCTGTCAGCAGTGTGGCGAGTGCATTAAAGCGTGCCCCGAAGGTGTTGCCCAGCCGGGCTCAAGCCCGGCTGGCTCGGTTTGTGTCCGTTGCGGTGCCTGCATTGGCGCCTGTCCAACCGGCGCCCGGCAGTTCGCCGGGATGACCATGACCGTCGATGACGTTCTTTGGGAGATAGACCGGGACCGGATCTTTCACGACGATTCTTCTGGAGGGGTGACTTTCTCCGGCGGCGAGCCGCTCCTGCAGCCCGAGTTTCTGTTGGCCTTGCTTCACGGCTGCCGCCACTCAGGTGTCCGAACGGCCGTCGATACCTGCGGGTTCGTGAACGAATCGACCCTGCTCGAGGTTGCCGCTCACGCTGATTTGATCCTGTTTGACGTCAAGCTGCTGGATGACAGCAAACACCGGAAGTTTACAGGTGTTTCCAATGCAGTCATTCTGGCAAACCTGCGCCGGCTCTGTGGTCGTCATCCTGAGGTCTGGTTGCGAGTCCCCGTCATCCCGACGGTCAATGATTCGCCCGAAGATCTGGAGGATATGGCGCGCTTTGCGGCCTCGCTTTCCGGGATCCGGCAGGTTAGTCTGCTGCCTTATCATCGTACCGGAATTCAGAAGTTCGAGCGGCTGGGGCGGGAGTACCGGCTGCCCGCTATAATTCCTCCATCGGCCGCCGAGATGAAAGCGGCGGCGGACTGTTTTCAAGCCCACGGTCTGAAGGTGAAGGTCGGAGGATAAATGACTGAAAGGACAAAGAGACTTCGAGATAAAAGCCTGGCCGCTCGGCCGTCGATCTCTGCCGAGCGAGCGAGGCTGATGACCGATTTCTACCGGGCCAACCTCGGAAAACTGTCAGCTCCCGTCATGAGGGCCGAGTCGTTCCGACATCTATGCCGCGAGAAGACGATCTACATTGGAGATGATGAGCTGATTGTCGGTGAACGAGGGCCTTTCCCAAAAGCCGTCCCCACCTATCCGGAGCTCACCTGCCACAGCCTGGGCGACCTTCGAATCCTGAGCACGCGGCCTAAGACCCATTACGATGTCGATGACGAGTGCCTGCGGATCTACGAGCAGGAAGTCATCCCTTACTGGCGGGGACGCTCGATGCGCGACCGGCTTTTCGAGCGGATGACCGAGGACTGGAAAGCGGCTTACGAAGCGGGCATGTTCACCGAGTTCATGGAGCAGCGCGCGCCTGGCCACACCGTTCTTGACGACAAGATCTACTTCAAGGGGATGGTCGATTTCAGGGCGGACATCGCCCGCGCGCTGGCCGAGCTGGATTTCCTCAACGACCCGGAGGCTTACGAAAAGAGCCAGGCTCTGAGGTCGTTTGATATTGCCTGCGACGCGGCGATTCTGTTTGCTGACCGCCACGCCGCGCTCGCCAGGGAAATCGCTCACAACGAGACCGAGCCGACGCGCAAGTCGGGGCTGGAAAAGATCGTCCAGGCGTGCTCACGGGTTCCGGCCTATGCGCCTCGGGATTTCCATGAGGCTCTGCAGTCCTACTGGTTCTGTCACCTGGCCGTCATAACCGAACTGAATGGGTGGGATTCCTTCAACCCGGGTCACCTCGATCAGCACCTGCTGCCGTTCTACGAGAAGGGGCTGGCCGACGGCAGCCTGACCCGGGAGAGTGCCCGGGAGTTGCTCGAGTGCTTCTTCATTAAATTCAACAACCACCCGGCGCCGCCCAAGGTCGGAGTGACGGCCGCTGAGAGCGGGACCTACACCGATTTTGCCAATATCAACATCGGCGGTCTGCTTCGAGATGGGGCCGACGGCTCGAACGAGGTGTCGCACATTCTGCTCGATATCGTGGACGAGATGCATCTTCTCCAGCCGAGCACCAACATTCAGCTTTCGAGCAAGAGCCCGGAGAAGTTCCTGAAGCATGCCCTGAAAGTCATCCGGCAGGGTTACGGTTTTCCGTCGATCTTTAACGCCGACACAGTTGTTCTCGAGCAGGTCCGGCAGGGGAAGACACTCGAGGATGCGCGGGCCGGCGGCTGCAGCGGTTGCGTCGAAGTTGGAGCCTTCGGGAAGGAAGCGTTCATCTTGACCGGCTACTTCAACATGGTCAAAGTTCTGGAACTGGCCCTTCACAACGGGATAGAGCCGAAGACCGGAAAACGGCTTGGGCCGGCGACCGGTGAGCCGGACTCCTTCCATTCGTTCGAAGATGTTTTCCAGGCGTGGCGGCTTCAGTTCCAGCACTTCCTGGATGTTAAGTTGCGAGGTAACCAGGTCATCGAACGGATGTACGCGCAAGACATGCCGGCGCCCTTTCTCAGTGTCTTGACGGACGATTGTATTGCCAAGGGTCGCGACTACAACGCCGGCGGGGCTCGCTACAACAACAGCTACATTCAGTTTGTCGGACTCGGAAGTCTGACAGACAGTTTCGGTGCGATCAGGGAAATGTGCTTCGACGGCGAGAGGGGCGGGCTGCGGGTAGGAGAGTTGGTGGCGGTTCTGGATCGGGATTTCGAGGGATGCGAGTCGCTTCGACAGCGCCTGGTGAACAAGACTCGAAAGTACGGAAACGATGACGACGAGGCCGATCGGGTCATGGTGCGCATCTTCAATACCTGCTTTGAGGAACTGGACGGAAAACCCAACACCAAGGGCGGGCACTACCGCGTCGAAATGCTCCCCACCACCTGTCACGTCTATTTTGGAAGCGTAACCGGGGCGATGCCGGACGGCCGGAGGGCGGGCCTGCCCTTATCCGAAGGCATTTCTCCAGTCCAAGGCGCCGATCGCCGGGGTCCGACTGCCGTGATCAAAAGCGCGGCCAAGCTGGATCACGTCAAGGCGGGGGGGACGTTGCTCAACATGAAGTTCACTCCGTCGCTCGTGGCGGGGGAAGAGGGAGTTGAGAAATGGGGGCACCTCGTGCGCAGCTATTTCAAACTGGGCGGTCACCACGTTCAGTTCAACGTGGTGGGAGCCGAGACGCTCCGCGAGGCGCAGAAGGACCCGGAGAAATACCGTGATTTGATCGTCCGGGTTGCCGGTTATAGCGACTATTTCTGCGACCTCTCGGCGGCACTTCAGGAAGAAATTATCGCCCGCACGGAGCACGAGGGGTTCTAGAGTTCTCGGGGCCTTGCCTTTGAAGCGAGACGGCCGGAGGAAAGGACCTCAAGGACCTCAAAGACCTCAAAGACCTCAAGGACAAAAGACACGAGCGCTGTCCTTTGTCCTTGAGGTCTTTGAGGTCTTTGAGGTCCTTTCCTCCGGCCGTCTCGCTTCAGAGGGAAGCCCCGAGAACTCGGGTCTTTTTTCGCGTTCTTCCGCGTTGCTTTTGTTCGCGTTTGTCCGCGGGTTGTTTTACAGTACATCCCCATGACTTGGACTCAGAATTACGATCCGCTGGGCTTCTGGCCTCTGTCGACGCTCGTTTCGGCTCTGCCGGTCCTGACTCTCTTCTTCGTGCTGGTGGTACTTAGGAAGAAGGTCTGGATTTCGGCGCTGAGCGGCATGCTGATGGCTTTTCTCCTCTCCTCCGTGGTTTTCGGCATGCCGGCCTCGCTGATCGGTTATTCGTCGCTGTTGGGATTCGTCTTCGGGGTTATGCGAATTGCCTGGATCATCGTGGCATCCATTTTCCTTTATCACGTCGCCGTCGAGACGGGGCAGTTCCAGGTGATGAAGGACTCGATCGCGAATCTCTCGGCCGACAAGCGTATTCAGGTCGTCCTCATCGCTTTCTGTTTTGGTGCTTTTCTGGAAGGTACCGGAGGAGGCGGTGCGCCGGTGGCGATAGCGGGAGCCTTCCTGATCGGCTTGGGATTCCCGCCGTTTCAAGCCGCGGTACTCTGCCTGCTGGCGAACACCGCCCCGGTGGCGTGGGGCGCAGTCGGAAATCCGATCCGCGTGCTGACCGGCGTAACGGGATTGCCCGAACACGAGCTCAGTGCGATGGTTGGGCGAATCCTCCCTCCGTTCTCGTTGATTTTGCCGCTGTGGCTGGTTCGCAGCATGGTTAACTGGAAGCAGACGTTCGAAGTCTTACCTGCAACCCTGGTCGCAGGTCTCTCGTTTGCCGGCATGCAGTTCTACTGGTCCAACTACCAGGAAAGCGGCCTGGTCGACATTATCGCGGCCATCTTCTCGCTGCTGGTCATGGTGGCCTTCCTGAAGTTGTGGAAACCCCGAAGTATCCTGGAAGTAGGCGAACAGGGGCGGGTCCGAGCGCAGGTGCCGCAACATAACGTCTGGGAAATCTTGAAAGGCTGGTCTCCCTTCATCATTGCGTCCGTGCTGATTTTCATCTTCGGTTACCCCTCGTTTAACAAGCACTTGAGGTTTGAAGCCCTGACTTTCCCGTTGACGGGAATCCACAACGCCGTCTTGCGAGTGCCTCCGGTCGTCCCGCAGCCGACTCCTGAAGCCGCTGTCATCGACCTGAACGCGCTCGCGCTGCCCGGGACTGCCGTCTTTGCGGGAGCTTTTCTGGCGATGCCGTTTCTGGGAATGAAATTTCGACGAGGTGTGGTGTTGTTGGCACAGACATTCAGGCAGCTGATTCCCTCGTTACTCGCCATCAGCTTCATGGTCGGACTCGCCTTCGTTACGCGCTATTCCGGTATGGACACCGTGCTGGGGTTGAGCATGACGCATACGGGCTTTGTGTATCCGTTCTTCGGGACACTGCTGGGATGGCTCGGAGTGGCCTTGACCGGGACAGACGCCGGGTCCAATGCGCTGTTCGGCAACCTGCAGAAGGTGACGGCCGAGCAGTTGAACATCAGCCCGATCCTGATGGCGTCGGCCAACAGCGCCGGCGGAGTTATGGGGAAGATGATCGACGCGCAAAGCATCGTGGTGTCGAGTACAGCGACCCAGCAGGTCGGTAAAGAAGCGGAGATCTTCAAAGCGGTCCTGAAGCACAGTGTCGTTCTGGCCGCGCTGGTCGGCTTACTGGTCATGGTTTACGCTTATGTCACTCCCTGGGTCGTCCCGGCGATGCCTCAGCAGGCAGCGCCCATCGTTTCGCTGTTGAAGTGAAAAGACCTCAAGGACCCCAAGGACCGCAAGGACGTTAATTGTCTTGAGGTCGTTGAGGTCCTTGAGGTCCTTTGGAAGTTTCCAACATGGACGAGCACAAACCCGAACTGGTTCGAGGCCTCGGGCTCGCCGCTGCCTCCAGTATCGTTGTTGGAACGGTGATCGGGACCGGAATCTTCCTGGTCACCTCCACGATGTTGGGGGCGGTGAAGTCTCCCTGGATCCTTATCCTCGTCTGGGTGGCGGGTGCCTTCCTCTCGCTATTTGGTGCTCTCACCTATGCGGAACTGGGGGCCATGCTGCCGGAAGCGGGGGGCGAGTTTGTCTTTCTCAGGCGAGGTTACGGAAAACTCCCCGCCTACCTGTACGGATGGACGCTCTTCGCGGTGTCCAAGCCCGGATCGATTGCGGCCCAGGCGACCGGCTTCGCCCTGTTCATCACCGTTCTTTTTCCGGCCTTCGATGTGACCTGGCGGCAGTTCGCCTTCAGCCTCGGCGGGAGCGAGTTTACCCTGCGCATTGGAGGCATCCAGGCGATCGCCCTGACGATGATTCTGCTGCTCTCCGCAGCGAACGCCCGCGGAGTGAGAGTCGGCGGCGGTATTCAGACGGTCTTCACGGCCTGCAAGGTAGGCGGGATCCTCGCCCTCGTCGCTTTGGGGTTCGGTCTTGGACGCGGAGACTGGGGGCATTTTCAGGAACGAGCGGTCGGGGATCTCGAATCCGGGGCATGGGCGCTCTTCGGCGTGGCTCTTATCCAAGCCCTGTGGGCCTACGACGGGTGGAACAACCTGCCGATGGTCGCCGGGGAAGTGAAACAGCCGCAAAAGAACATCCCTCGTGCGCTCATTGTCGGAATGATGCTGGTTGGCGGCCTCTACATCATCACGAATGTCGCCTACGTCTACGTTTTGCAGCCTGAACAGATTGCCACTTCGTCGCGGGTTGCCTCGTCCGTGGCCTCGCAACTGCTCGGGCCTTTCGGGGCCAACTTTATAGCGTTGGTCGCGGCGATCTCCACCTTTGCGAGTCTCAACGGCTCGATTCTGACCGGCTCCCGGGTCCCGTACGCCGCCGCCCGTGACGGCCTGCTTTTCCGCCCGCTGGCCCGGATTCACCCACGGTGGTTGACGCCGCACATTTCGATTGCGGTGCAGGCAATTTGGGCGATCCTGCTGGTTTTCTCCGGTACTTTCAGCGAGATCATCACTTACGTGATCTTCTCCGAGTGGGTCTTCTACGCGCTCGTTACCGCCGGGGTGTTCCTGCTTCGAAAACGTGAGCCGGATCTGCCTCGGCCTTATCGCACTTGGGGATATCCCTGGGTTCCGGCGGTCTTCGTTGGCTGCTCGGTGCTACTCCTGGTGAACATTCTGGTTGAGCAGCCGATTCAGTCCGGTTTCGGGCTTTTGATCATCCTGTCGGGGCTGCTCTTCTATCCGCTGTTCAGGCGCTCTGGCCGGGATCGCTGATGATGCAGCGGCCCGTTCTGGCGGGACTGGACTCCAAAAGACCTCAAGGACCTCAAAGACCTCAAGGACATTGCTTCCCTATTCCCCCCTTGCCCCCTTGCCCCTTTGCCCCTTTCCC
>RPQK01000203.1 GCA_003819755.1 Acidobacteriota bacterium
ACCCGGCGATCGACTCGATACCTGCTCATGCTTCTGACTTTGTTCTGACACGCATCCTTCGGCAGGAGCTCGGGTTTGACGGGTTGGTTCTCGGGGAAGGCGGAGGACTGGGATCAATCGTCTATGAAGGCTTGGCTGACAATCCCAAGGATACGGCACGGCTGGCTCTTCAGGCCGGCCTGGATGTCGGGATTTCCTACGAGCCGGCCTACCTGCAGCCGCTCGTGGAGGCGGCCAGGGAGGGGACCGTGCCGATGCATCTGATCGATCGGGCGGTGCGCCGGATACTGAAGCAGAAATTCCGCCTCGGCCTTTTTGAGACCCCGTACGTGGATCCAGCCAAAGCGGTGGTGCCTTCGCAGGCGCCCGAGCACAAGGCGATGGCGCTTGAGGCTGCCCGGGAAGGGATCGTCCTGCTCAAGAATGAAGGAGAGATCCTGCCGCTCAAGAAGGACCTCCGCTCAATTGCCGTGATCGGGCCGAACGCCGATCATGTCCGCAACCAGCTGGGCGATTATACGTCGAAGACCGTATTGCAGGACGTTGTGACCGTTCTCGAGGGGATCAAGGCGAAAGTTGGCCCTTCGACCAGAGTCACCTACGTCAAGGGCTGCGACGTCCTTGGTAACGACACGGATGAAGTTGCGCAAGCCGCAGCGGCCGCTCGCGGGACTGAGGCGGCGATCGTGGTTATCGGTGAGAATGAGTGGCAGGCCCCGGGTCGAAAAGGAACGGACGGCGAAGGCTATGATTCAGCCACACTGGAGCTGACTGGCCGGCAGGAAGAGCTCGTGAAAGCGGTGGTAGAGACCAAGACCCCGACCGTCGTCGTCTTGATAGCCGGTCGGCCGCTGGCGATTCGCTGGATTGCGGAGCATGTTCCGGCGATCGTGCAGCCGTGGATTTGCGGTCAGGAGGGCGGGCATGCGGTCGCGGATGTCTTATTCGGTGACTACAACCCGAGCGGCCGTCTTCCGATCACCGTCCCCCGGCATGTCGGTCAGTTGCCGGTTTACTACAACCACAAGCGTTCCCGCGCTTATTGGGTCGAAAAGGGCTGGGGTCGGCCGTACGTCGATATGAATCCGCTCCCGCTTTACCCGTTTGGCTTTGGCCTGAGTTACACCCGTTTCGAATACAGTAACCTCCGTTTCGACCGAGCCAGGATCCCTTCCGGCGGCGAAGTCGAGGCGAGTGTCGATATTAAAAACGTCGGGTCACGCCCGGGGGCCGAAGTGGTTCAGCTTTACCTGCGCGATGAAGTCACGTCGGTCAGCATGCCGGTCCATGAACTAAAGGGGTTCGAAAAGGTGGTGCTCCAACCGGGGGAGACGAAGACGGTCAAGTTCAAACTGAACCCTGAGCACCTGTCTCTTTTCGACCGGCACCTCGAGCGGGTTGTAGAACCGGGGACATTCGAAGTACGCATCGGCGCCTCGTCGGCGGACATTCGGTTAAAGGGGAAGTTTGAGGTGACGGGGTAATGGCGGTATTTCTGATCCGCGAATTCACACGAATCGAGTCATCCACGAACCAACACGAACGAACACGAACGAAAAGCCTTCTGTTCGTGTTCGTTCGTGTTGGTTCGTGGATGACTCATTCGTGTAAATTCGGAAAATTCGTGTAAATTCGTGGATCAGAAAAACTGAACCCGAACTTGAATCGGAGTCTGATATGAAAAAGTGCTGGCTGGCTCTCGTTTTGTTGGTGCTTCAACTGGGCGTCGTGCCCTCGCTTGCTGCTGGTGCTCCTGCTCTCAAGGTGGGAGTGGCGAGAATCGATATTACGCCCCAGGACCCTGTCCAGATGTCCGGCTATGCCAGCCGGAAAGACCTCTCGACTGGCGTCCATGATCCACTCACAGCGCGCGCCCTGGTGTTCGAAATCAATGGATCTCAGCTGGCCTTCGTCACAACCGACTTGATCGGATTCTACGGGGGCACGGCGGAACCGCTGCGAGAAGCGATTATCGCCAGAACCGGATTGCCGCCGGCTGCGTTGTTCCTTTCGGCGATCCATACACATGCGGGCCCCACTCCGACCCTCGACGCGGAGAAGAGTCACGCCAACAACGTGAAGTACACAAAAGGGCTCATAGAGAAACTCCCCGGGCTTGTCGCCAGCGCGATAGAGAACCTGCAACCGGCGACCGTCGCGGTGGGCGTGGGATCGTCTCCGGTTGGTGCTAACCGGCGCGAGTTGCGCATCAACGCCAAGTCGGAAAGTTCGATAGTCCTCGGGCGCAATCCTTACGGGCCGACCGACAAGGAGGTCCTCGTCCTGCGAATCCTGAAGGAGGATGGAAAACCGTTGGCGGTTGCGTTCGATTACGCGACCCATGCCACCTCACTCGGGCCGCAAAACTACATAATCAGCGGCGACGTGCTCGGCCTGGCGGAACAGGTGATTGAGAAGATTACCGACTCCGGAGCGGTGGCTGCGGCGTTTGCGGGTGCCTCAGGGAACATCGATCCCTGGTATCGGATCCTGCCCGGCTTCAATACCGAGCCGGGATGGACGCCCGAGCCGGTGCTGCTTGGGACGCTCCTTGGTCAAGAGGTGGTCCACGTTTATCGAAAGGCGGCCGAGCCCCAGACAATTGATCAGATCCGGACAGCGCTCAAAGTGATCGAGCTTCCTGCCAAACCTCCTGCCGCCGGCTCAACCGAACCTGCGGTCGATCGGTTGCCGTACGTCATCACCGCGGCTCGGCTCGGAGATCAGGGTTTCATCGGACTGGGCGGGGAGGTGTTGACGGAAATCGGGATGGCGATCAAGGCCGGCTCACCGTTCCGGCACACTTTTGTCATTACTCACTGCAATGGCGCGGCCGGTTACCTGGCACCCCGGCACCTGTTCGTCGAGGGGGGCTACGAAGTCCAGACCACCCGCTTTACCCCCGACGCTGCTCAGATCGTGGTGAAGGAATCGCTCCGATTGCTGCACAGTCTGAAGCCGGTGGGTGAGTAACCGCTGGAGTCTCGCCGGATCGGTGTGGCTGGGAACTATCGGCTCCGGGCGGTAATATAGCGGGCACGCATGCAAGCTTCCCTGAAGACACTCAAGGTCATCAACGGCGAAACGTTCGAGTTCCGCGCCCGCATCGTCGAAGGGGAGATCCGCGTCGATTGCCGGCCTCAGGACCACAAATACTCCCCGCTCTGCCTGGTCGTTGACACCTCGTGGCGTTACAACCCTTTGGACTTGATAAAAGCGGTGCTGGATGAGCACGGGCAGTCGTTCGAGGGGGAGGTCTCATTTGCCTTTCATCGCGATTACCCCGATGACTTGCCTCCTGGGGTCACGGTGGACTATCTCGGCGGTGAGCTGGTTCTAACCGAACGAATGTTCGCGCAGTTTGTGCTGGAGTTTGCCGGGTTCTATCTGGAGGCTCAGCAAAAGCTTGGAGTGTCCGACCCGAAGCGACACGAAGAGCTGGGGCAACGGGTCGAGCAGTTGAGACAGGCTTGTTGCCCCTAAGCTGCCCGGTCCCCGCCGGCGCCTTGCCCAGGTAATTCGTGGATAAACGTCCCAGATTTCCGCCAGGAATCCTTCAACAGTCAGGAAAGACTCCAGCATAGTTTTCAGGCAAAATAGCCAAGACGCCGTCATTCTTTACCAAAGGAACTCAGATGATTGTCCACAAGTTCGGAGGAACTTCCGTCGGCGACGCCACCCGTTTTGCCCGGGTGGCCGACATTGTCGCCCGTTGCCACAAGAGGCATGAAGCGGCTCAGCCGGAAGAGACCGTGGTCGTGGTCTCGGCGATGAGTGGCGTTACTGACCAGCTGATCGCCGGTGCCCGTGCTGCGGCCGACGGCCAGGATGCCGTCTATTGCGGGATCAAGGCCAGCCTGCTGAACAGGCATTTGCAGGTGGTTGAGTCCGTCCTTGCCGACAGCCGGGAACGTCCCGAAGCCTTGCGCTGGGTCGAGGACCGTTTGTATGACCTGGAGAGGCTGTGCGGCAGTATCGCGGTCCTCGGAGAACTGACCGCCCGAGGCCGTGATGCGGTCGCCTCTTTTGGGGAGCAGTTGTCCGCCTACATGCTCGCCGCGGTGCTGCGGGATCGCGGGGTACCCGCGCAAAGGGTCAGTGCCACCGAGGTGATCGTCACGGATGATGCTTTCGGCCGGGCCCTGCCTCTGTCGGAGCCGACCGGCCGTCGTTTGAAAGAGCGCGTCCGTCCACTGCTCGAAAGCAGCATTATCCCGGTCATTACCGGCTACATCGGCGCGACTGAACAGGGTGTCACGACCACTCTCGGCCGTGGCGGAAGCGACTACAGCGCCGCCCTGGTCGGGGCCGGGTTATGCGCTGATCAGGTGTGGATCTGGAGCGATGTGAACGGGATTCTGACGGCCGACCCGAGTATCGTGCCTGAGGCTCGCACCATTTCGGAATTGTCGTATTTGGAAGCGGCTGAGCTCGCCTATTTCGGCGCCGACGTGTTGCATCCGAAGACCATTCGCCCGCTGGTGGACAAGGCTATTCCCCTGAGACTTCTCAATACTTTTAACCCGAACGACCCGGGGACGCTGATCGTCTCCCGCCCGAACCCCGATCGTGAGCGTTGGCCGGCCATTATTTCCAGCCGAGGCTTGTCGATGATCGCCGTCGGCACCCGCGACGACGCCTGGACGCCAAGGGCGTCAGCCCGGGCGCTCGAGCTGCTCTCCGACGCGGGGGTCGAAGTCTTCATGTTTTCCCAGTCCTTCTCGGAGCACAGCCTGAACCTGGTGGTCGATGAGCAGAACCAGTGTCACTCGCTGACCCGGCTCCAGCGGGAGTTCAGCGACGAAAAGACGTACAGCATCGGGTGCAAGGAACGAGTGGCGATCGTTTCCACAGTGGGGGTGCCCGATTGGAACGGTGGGCATATCGTCTCCCATGTTTTCGCCGCCCTCGGGAAGTGCGGGACACGCGTGATCGCAGTGGCCCAGGCGGCGACCGAGTACAGTGTCTCGATCTGCATCCCGGAGGATCAGCTCGAAAGTACCGTTCGCTTCCTCCATCGGGAGTTGGGGTTGGAGCGATGAGGTCACCGTTCAAGCTCTCGTTTTTTCGCGTGAAGATCGTACGTCGGGGTGCTGCGATTTCGAACAGAGCCGCAAGCGCAGCGCTTTTTTGCGGAGCGCGTCGGATACGATGGGCCGGCACAATCTGTTCGCCTATAGGCGCCACGCGAACAGAGTGTGTGCCGACCCCTCGTATCCGACGCCCTCCGCAAAAAAGCGCTGCGCTTGCGGCTCTGTTCGATTTGGGCTATGCGCCCCCTTAATCCTTCTCCTGTTAAGCCAAGGAGGCTGCTTGTGTCCAAGACGGTTCCGAATCGAGCGTTTGTCGTCATCTTCTGGTTTCTGGCAACGTTGCAGCCGATCACGGCTGCCAGCCCCAGGGAGTCCGACCTTGGTCTCCTGCCGCGCCCGCTCGCAATCGAGCTGAGGGACGGGAGCTGGGCTTTGACGCCGCGTACCCGGATCATCGCCCAAGCAGGAGCGGCGGAGGAGGGTCGGAAGCTGGCCCGGGATCTGGCGGTCCCCCTTGGGCGGCCAATTGCTGTAGCCTCACAATCTGCCGGGAAGGACGACGTGAGGTTGATCCTGCAAGAAGCTCGGCAAGACCTGGGAGACGAAGGTTACGAGCTTGACGTTTCGCCGGCCGGTGTGCGGCTGACCGCCCGACGGCCGGCGGGTCTCTTCTACGCCGGGCAAACGCTGCGTCAGCTGCTCCCATCTGAGATCTGGCGCCGCGCGCAGTCCCCGCGAACAGATTGGACGGTCCGCGCTCTGCGGATTCTCGATCGGCCGCGCTTTGCCTGGCGCGGCCTGCTCCTGGATCCGGCAAGGCATTTCATTCCCAAGGCGGCTCTTTTCGAGTTCCTGGACGCCATGGCGATGCACAAGCTTAACCGTTTGCAACTGCATCTCACGGACGATCAGGGTTGGCGGATCGAGCTTCGGTCTTTCCCCAAGTTGACGGCCCGATCGTCCTGGCGTGAGGGGACGCTGATTGGTCATCTCGGGCAAGAGCCTCACCGTTTTTCAAGCGTACCGCACGGCGGGTTCTACTCCTGCGAGGATGTCCGCGAAATCGTCGAGTATGCGGCCGCCCGTCACATTGTCGTTGTCCCTGAGATCGAGATGCCGGGTCACGCCCGGGCCTGGCTTTCGGCCTACCCCGAATTTGCCGTCTTCCCGGAGAAGGCCAAGGGAATGGACCTCTGGAAACGGTGGGGAGTGAGTAAAGACCTCCTTGCCCCGCGTCCGGCGACAATCGAGGCGTGCCGGCAAATCCTCGACGAAGTGTGCGATCTTTTTCCATCACCCTGGATCCATACGGGCGGCGACGAGGCACCCAAGGACCAGTGGAATGAAAGCGCCGAGATCCAGGAACAAATCCGCAGTCTCGGGCTGAAGGACGCAGATCAGCTGCAGGCATGGTTTACCGCCCAGTTGAGCACCTATCTGGCCGGAAAAGGACGGCGACTGGTAGGGTGGGACGAGATCCTCCATGGCGGCGACCTATCGGGGGGTGGCGGCAAGACGTCGCTCCATCCGACGGCAATCGTGCATTCCTGGCGAGGCGTGGAAGGGGCCGTGGCGGCCGCCAAGGGCGGGCATGACGCGATAATGAGTCCCTATCAGTGGGTCTACCTCGACTACTATCAGGGTCCTCCTTCCGAGGAACCGCTCGCCATCGGCGGTTCGAACAGTCTCGCGCGGACCTACGCCTTTGAACCGGTACCCGCGAGCCTTCCGAGCGCAGCTGCAGCCCACATTCTGGGAGGGCAAGCGCAGGTCTGGACGGAGTACATTCCGGGCTTCGAAGGGGTGGCCTACATGACGTTCCCCCGCGCCAGTGCGCTGGCCGAGGTCTTCTGGAGTCCCAGCGAAGGGAAGGAACTGGCCAGTTTCCTGTCCCGGCTGGAGCGGCACGAAGAGCGGCTGCAGGCGGCCGGCGTTTACTACCGCCCGCTTGCCCGCTTGACCAGCTGGCCGGAGACCTCTGGCCGGGTGGTGGCGGAAGCGAAAGAGGCGGTTGTCCATGGGACCGAAGTCAAACGGCGTGAGGACGGGGCTCTGGTCGAATGGAAGAACCCTGAGACGGTCATCTCGTGGCGAGTGCAGCTGCCCACTGCGGGCCGATATCGAGTCTTTCTGGAGGTTGATACTGCTTCCAATTCAGAAGGATCGTTGGAAGCGATCGTGGCGGGAAGTGTGTTGAAATCCCGGGCTCCCTTTTCTGCGCGCGTAGACTTCGGAGCCTTCGAGGTGGCTCAGCCCGGCCCCCGGTTGTTGTTCCTTCGCGGCACAGCGGTCGGCAAGTCGGCTGGCTTCCCCGTCATCAAGAGAATCGAACTGGAGCCAGACCGCTGAGAGCGGATGAAGGACCTGAAGGACCTGAAGGACTTGAAGGACCAAGAGGAATTCTCGTCCTTCAGGTCCCTCAGGTCGTCCCTCAAGTCCTTCGTGTCCTTCAGGTCCTTCGTGTCATTCGTTCAGGACCCCATCGCGGCTCACCACAGTTCGAAATCAGCCAATCGCTGTTGGATTTGCCGCACTGGCTCGTCTGAAACCCCCCGTTAATAGGTTTATTCCCTTGGCACGATGCTTGCTTTACCGGCATATTATGAGAAAACAAGGACTCTTCTGGTCATCTCTGTTGTCTTTATTATTTGCCCTCTGGCTACCAGTCGGGGCGGCGCCGAACGTGAGTGCCCCTGCTTTTGAGAAGATTCTCGGTCACTACTATCAGATTCAGGAGGCACTTGCGCAAGACACGACGGCGGGAGTTGAAAAAGCGGCGCAGGCCATCGTAAGGGTTGCTTCCGAAGCGCAACGGACGAGTGCCAAGAAGGGGCCCGATTACGCGGCGATCAGTCGAGCAGCCACCGGGCTTCAGGGAAAGAGCCTGGAACAGGCCCGACAGCAGTTCTTTGAACTGAGCAAACCAATTATCGCGGAACTGAAGCGGAATCCGGCGATCAAGAAGCAAGCCTATGCTTACAACTGCAGCATGGCCAAGAAGAGCTGGGTCCAGGCTGACAAAGGGATCCGCAATCCCTACTACGGCAAATCCATGCTGAAATGCGGCGAACCGCTGTAAGAGGCCAGATTCAGGCTGAAGGACACGGATGGACACGTACTAGACCGATCCCAGTCCGTGTCAGTCCGTGTCCCTCCGTGTCGAAAAACTCGCAACTGGCCTATTCGCCATCCAGCTTCTGGTCCATGGAAAAGGCCGGTGCCTCGGTCTGAGGTCGGCCGACAACCTTCGCCGGGACTCCGGCCACTGTCGTATGCGGCGGAACGTCATTGAGCACGACGCTGCCGGCTCCGATCTTGGCACCGTCGCCGATCTGGACGTTTCCCAGCACCTTTGCTCCCGCCCCGATCAGAACGCCATGGCCGACCTTGGGATGCCGGTCTCCGGTTTCCTTGCCCGTTCCCCCAAGGGTCACTTCGTGCAGCATGGAGACGTCGTCGCCCACCACGGCCGTCTCGCCGATAACCACGCTGGTCCCGTGATCGATTAGGATTCCCTTTCCCACCCGCGCAGCAGGATGGATGTCGACGCCAAACACTTCTGAGATGCGGTTCTGACAAAAGAAGGCTAGAGCAGGGCGGGCCTGGAGCCACAGCCAGTTCGATACACGATAGGACTGAAGGGCGTGAAACCCTTTGTAGTGAAGAAAAGGCTGAGCAAAGCCGCGGGCCGCGGGGTCCCGCTCCACCACGGCCACGAGATCACATCGAACCGCTTCCTGAATTTCGAGAGACGCGCAAAAGGCTTCATCGATGATTTCGCGGAAGGACATGGCCGAAAAATAGGACGAGGCCAACCTTCCGGCCAGAAGAAAGGACAGGGAGTCTTCGAGAGTTCGATGATTAACCACCGTTGCGTGCAAATAGCTGGCGAGCATCGGTTCGGAGTCCGCCATCGTCAGGACTTCTTCCCGAAGTCTTCCCCATACCCCCTTCGTCTCGCTTGTCTCCACGGTTCATACCTCCTAGCTCAGACTGGCGCGCAGTATCCGCGTTATCTTGTCCGCGTCGATATCCTGCCGCTCCCCGATCGGAAGGGTCCCTCGGTCCGCCAGCCGCCTGGCAACCCGAGCCGGTGTATCAGCCGCGGCCTCGTACGTCGAAAGCCGGGTGGGGATGCCGAGCGATTCGAAAAATGTCTCGGTTCGCCTGACCGCCTCTTCAACGCGCCCGGAGTTGTCGCCTTCCGATATTCCCCAAACTCGCGCGCCATAGCGCAAAAGCTTCTCCGCCTTCCCGGCCGATTGGACGCGCAGCAGATGAGGCAGGACGACCGCCAAGGTCCGAGCATGGTCGATACCATAAAGAGCGGTCAGTTCGTGCCCGATAGTGTGAGTTGCCCAATCCTGAGGAACTCCGTTTCCGATCAAGCCGTTCAAGGCCAGAGTTGCCGTCCACATGAAATTCGCCCGGCTCTCATAGTCTCGGGGATTCGCAAGTGTTACGGGACCTACTTCGATCAGGGTGGACAGGATGGCCTCGGCGAACCGGTCCTGTAACTCTGCTCCCACCGGGTAGGTCATGTATTGCTCGAAGGTGTGAACGAAAGCGTCAACGACTCCGTTGGCGACCTGACGGGTCGGGAGGGAAAAAGTGGTTTCGGGATCCAAAACGGCGAACCGTGGGTAGAGCAGGGGGCTTGAAAAAGCGAGCTTCTCGCCGGTCTCGCGGCGGCTTATTACGGCGAACGGATTAGATTCCGACCCGGTTGCCGGAAGTGTGAGCACCGTGCCTAGCGGGACTGCGGACTGGAGCCCGCGCCCTCCCTTTCGGACAAGCTCCCAGGGATCTCCCGGATGGCGGATGGCGGCCGCGATGAATTTAGTGCCATCCAGCACTGATCCGCCTCCGACCGCCAGAAGCAGGTCCACTTTCTCTGTCCGGGCCTCGTCAACCGCCCGCATGAGTGTCGCATGGTCGGGATTCGGTTCGATTCCTCCGAAGTCGATAACCGGCCTGGTCCCCAAAGCCGCCCGCACCTTGTCATAGACTCCATTCTGCCGGATGCTTCCGCCCCCAAAAGTGATCATCACTCTCGCGTCGCCCGGAACTTCCCTGGAAATGCAGGCGATCTGGCCTTTGCCGAACAGGATCTTGGTCGGGTTCTTGTACTCGAAGTTATACACGGGAAGCCTCCTCAGAATGATCCCTAATAGGAGTATCAGGATCGACCCCAGTGCCGCAAGGGCGGCGCTCAAGCACTAGC
>RPQK01000204.1 GCA_003819755.1 Acidobacteriota bacterium
AAGCGCGGCGGTTGACACCCTCGGGAAGGATGAAGAAGGATGAAGGATGAAGGATGAAGAAAAGGATGAAGGATGAAGGATGAAGGATGAAGGATGAAGAAAGCGGAAAGGCGAGCGATCTCGAGGAAGGCGATCACACTCGACCCTTCATCCTTCATCCTTCATCCTTCGCCTCGAGCCGGTTTGTCGCGACGATTCGCGGTATTGTAGAATCTTGCGAATGCTTTTGCGTCGGAGGACCGTAACAGTAAGAGTCGGGGATATTTTGGTGGGGTCTGACCACCCGATTGTAGTGCAGTCGATGACCAATACCGACACCGCCGATGCCGAAACGACGGCTCGACAGGTTAGAGAGCTGGCCCAGGCCGGTTCTGAGCTGGTGCGCGTGACGGTCAATACAGAAGCGGCGGCCGAGGCGGTTCCTGAGATCAGCCGGCGATTGAGCGATCAAGGTATTTCTGTCCCGCTGATCGGGGACTTTCACTACAACGGCCACATTCTGCTGAAACGCTACCCGGAGTGTGCCCGGATCCTGGCCAAATACCGGATCAACCCAGGCAACGTCGGGATGGGAAAACATCGCGACAAGAACTTTCAGCAGATGATCGACGTGGCTCTCGAGAATGGAAAGCCGGTGCGGATAGGCGTGAACTGGGGATCCCTGGATCAGTATCTCCTCGCACGCCTGATGGACGCAAACGCCACGCTCCCTGACCCGGAACCAGCCAATGAAGTGGTGCTCCAGGCAATGGTTGAGAGTGCGGTCGAGTCGGCCTCCCAAGCCGAGGAGTTCGGGCTCGGCCATGATCAGATTATCCTCAGCGCGAAAGTCTCCTCGGCCCCCGATCTCATCAGCGTTTACCGGGCTTTGGGGGCGCGATGCGACTATCCCTTGCATTGGGGGCTCACCGAGGCCGGAATAGGAAGCCGGGGGATCGTGGCCAGCACCGCGGGAATGGCGGTCCTGCTGCAGGAAGGGATTGGCGACACGATCCGTGTCAGTCTGACTCCGCGACCGGGGGGCAACCGAGCGGAGGAAGTCCTGGTCGCTCAACAGATTCTGCAATCTCTCGGCCTTCGCAGTTTTGTTCCGCAGGTGAGTGCCTGCCCGGGCTGCGGCCGCACGACCAGCAGCTTCTTCCAGGAATTGGCGGAACGAATCCAGGGGCATCTGACAGGAGCCATGAGCTCCTGGGCGAGCCTCTATCCCGGAGTGGAGAAGCTGAGAGTGGCTGTGATGGGGTGTATCGTCAATGGGCCCGGGGAATCGAAGCACGCCGACATCGGCATTTCCCTGCCCGGAACCGGGGAGGACCCGAAGGCTCCCGTCTATGTGGATGGCCGGCATTTCACGACCCTGAAGGGGCCTGGAATCGCTGAGGATTTCATCCGAATTCTCGAAGATTACGTAAAACAAAGGTACGGCAATTAAGGAGACACGATGATCCAAGTTGAACACTTAACGAAACGATTCGGCTTGGCGACAGCCGTCCAGGACGTCAGTTTCGAGGTCCGAAAAGGAGAGATCCTCGGATTTCTCGGGCCGAACGGCGCCGGGAAGACCACTACCATGAGGGTGCTGGCCGGGTTTTTTCCGCCCAGTGATGGGCGGGCTTCGGTAGCGGGGTTCGATGTGTTCGAACAGCCTCTCGAGGCCAAGAAGCGGGTCGGCTACATGCCGGAACAACCACCCCTCTACACGGAAATGTCGGTCGACGCTTTTCTCCGTTTCGTTGGCCGAATCAAGGGCCTGCCGGCTGACAAGCTCGAACCCAGACTGGGTGAAGTCAAGGAGCTGTGCGGCCTTCACGGCACCGGCCAGCGTCTCATCAAGCATCTGTCAAAAGGCTACAAGCAGCGTGTCGGTCTCGCTCAGGCGCTGATTCACGATCCGGAGGTCCTCATCCTGGACGAACCAACGGTCGGTCTGGACCCGAAGCAGATCATCGAGGTCCGGGAGTTGATCAAGCGGCTGGCGGGAATTCACACAATCATCCTCTCGACGCATATCCTTCCCGAGGTGAGCATGACGTGCCAACGGGTCATCATCATCAACAAGGGTCGGATCGTGGCCGTTGACACGCCGGAGAACTTGACCAGCCAGCTGCGAGGCGGAGAACGCATCGAGCTCGAGGTTCGAGGGCCTGTCGACACACTCCCGACCGCGCTTGGCACGGTCCCGCATGTCAAAAACGTTCTGATTGGCGCCCCTGGCCCTCATGACGGTCACCACACGGTCTCGGTGGATGTCGATGGGCAACACGATGTCCGCCATCTGATTGCCCGCAGAGTCCTGGACTCGGGCTTTGAGCTTTACCAGCTCAAAACGCAGGCCATGACCCTGGAGGAGATCTTCCTGCAGCTGACCACCGAAGAGGAGGCGGCATGAGAAACTACGTCGCCATCGTGCGAAAAGAACTGAACAACCTGTTCGTGAGCCCGATCGCCTACGTCGTGTTGGCCGTTTTCTTTGCGATTGCCGGTTACTTCTTCTACATCATCCTGACCAACATCATGCAGCGGGTGATGGAGATGAGCATGAGCGCGCAGCAGTTCGGCCAACCTCCCCAACCAGTCGACGTCCCAGCCGCCGTCATGAGGAATTTCTTTGGTGTCTTGAGCACCATCCTGCTTTTCCTCATTCCGATGATCACAATGGGAATTCTGGCCGAGGAGAAGAGGCGCGGGACGATTGAGTTGCTGCTCACCTCGCCGATCACCAACACCCAGCTGATTCTGGCCAAGTTTTCAGCCGTCGTCCTGTTTCTGGCTATTATGCTGGTCCCGACAATCCTCAACTCGGTTCTTCTCTACTTCTTCTCGGACCCGGCTCCCCGGCTGGTTCCCTTTCTGATCGGCTATCTGGGGGCCTTCCTCCTCGGTGGGTCGTTACTCGCTGTCGGCCTGTTCATCTCGTCGCTGACGGAGAACCAGATCGTTGCGGCAGTGGTGACGTTTGGCGTCTTCATCATCCTCTGGGTACTGGATGCGATGGCCGAACCCGCTTCGACGGTCGGCAATGAGGTAATCCGGTATCTCTCGGTGCTGAACCACTACGAGGACTTCTCGAAAGGTATATTCGATACTCAGCACCTTGTCTTCTACCTGTCGTTCATCTTTCTTGGCCTGTTCTTAACGTCAGTCTCGTTGAATTCCCCGAAATGGAGGCAGTAACGTGACAAGAAAGATCATTGATAACCTCCTCTTTGTCGGTCTGGCGGGCCTCTTCGGCGGCTACATCTATTACTCGGTGAATAACCAGTGGGACTGGCGGGCGCAAGTCGCCGTCTACGCAGGGGCGGCCCTGGTCGTTCTTTATATCGCTTTCAACTTTGCCCGCGTTCGAGCAGCATTTTCCGGCCGGGCCGGGAAGTACGGGACGACGGCTCTTACCGTCGCGATTCTCGTCATCGGCATCCTGGCGCTGCTCAACTTCCTCAATTTCCGGCACCACAAGCGGGTGGACCTGAGCGCGAACAAGGAGTTCGAGTTATCGGACCAATCGCAAAAAGTCGTCAAGAACCTGAAAGAACCGATCCAGATTATCGGTTTCTACACGGATGATTCAGGCGCCGGACAATTCCAAAATCTGATGAAGGAATATCGGTACATTTCTGCGAAAGTCCAGAGCCAGGTTGTCGATCCCCAGAAGGATCCGGGACGTGTGCAGCAATACAGTATCCAGCGTAACGGCCAGGTCGTGCTGGTTAATGGCCCCAGGACCGAGATCGTGGATCAGGTCGACGAGGAGAAGATCACGAACGCCCTCATCAAGATCACTCGCAAGGGCGAAAAAGTCGTTTACTTCCTCACCGGTCACGGCGAGAAAGGCATCAACGACACCGGCGCACGAGGCTTTTCGGGCGTCCGAGAGGCCATCACGAAGCAGAACTATCAGGCCAAGGAATACAACCTGGCCCAGGAAAACAAGCTGCCCGACGATGCGAGCGTCATCGTTTCGGCCGGGCCCAAGGTCGATTTCTTCCCCAACGAGGTCGAACTGCTGAAGAAGTATCTGGAGGGCGGTGGCAAATTCCTGCTCCTGGCGGATCCACAGACGGAATTCAAGGCGCCGGACTTTCTGGCGACTTACGGCGTGAGTCTTTCCGGCAAACTGGTGATCGACGCGAGCGGTATCGGGCAGTTCCTCAACCTGGGTCCCGCAGTCCCGCTGGTTGCCGACTACGGAGACCACCCGATCACCAAGGAATTGGGCAACGTCATGAGTTTCTTCCCCAGTGCTCAGAACATCAAACAGGTCTCGAGCTCGGCCGGTTACCAGACCACCAAGCTGTTCTCCACGTCGAGGCAGAGCTGGGCTGAGACCAAGTTCGAGGGCGGGGGCGAGGTGGCCTATAACGAAGGTCAGGACGAGCGCGGCCCGCTGGATTTAGGGGTGGCTGCGACGAAGTCCGCTCCCGGCGGTGAGTCGGTGCCCGGCGCAGACAAACCTCCGATCAAAGAATCCAGAGTCGTCGTGATCGGCGATTCTGACTTCGCCAGCAACGCCTATGCTCGCGCGGCGTCCAATCTGGACGTCATGCTCAATTCGGTCAGCTGGCTGGCCGAGGATGCCGATTTGATTGCCGTGCGCCCGAAGCAAGCCGAAAATCGGATGGTGAACCTCAGCTTTCAGCAATCAAAACTGATCTTCTGGGGGATGGTCATTCTGCTGCCGTTGGCAACCCTCGGCGCAGGCATCGGGGTGTGGTGGAGAAGACGTTAGAATCAGTTGACGTCAGCAAAAAGCTATGAAGAAGATTCTTATTCTCCTTGTAATTTTTGCCGGCCTGATAGGCTTTGTTTACTTCTACGAAATTCAAGGCGAAAAGGGGCGGCAAGAGGCCAAGGAAAAAGAAGAGAAACTGGTCAGCCTGGAGCGGGACAAGGTCAATGAGATCGAGATTCGCCGCCCGGGCAGCGAGCCCATTCTACTGAAGAAGTCGGGTAATGATTGGTCACTTCGCAAGCCGATCGAGACCCCGGCCGACTCGAGCACGGTCGACAGCCTCCTGAGCGCGGTCACCAGTGCCAGGATCGATCGGAAGCTCGAGCAGGGTGCGAAAGACGCCGGCAAGTACGGCCTCTCGGATCCGCGTATTCGCCTTCTTCTGAAGGCGGACAAAGAGCAGGCGAACGTGCTCCTCGGCGCGGACGATTTCACCGGCAACCAGGTTTACGTGCAGTTGCAGGGGAAGCCGGATGTCTACCTGACGTCCGACTTCCTGTTCACGAGCGCCGATAAGGAGCTCAAGGACTGGAGAAACCGAAAGGTTCTTCTCTTCGATCGCAACCAAGCCCAGAACATTGAGATCAACCGGGGCTCCGACCAGATAAAACTGAAGAAGCAGGGCGAAAAGTGGGTCCTGGAGCAGCCCATCCAGGAGACGGCGGACGAAGGGGCGGTGAACAGCCTGCTGTCGACCCTCGAGTCGGCCGAAGCGCAGAAATTCGTGTCCGAGCAGCCGGATGACTTGAAGACCTACGGTTTGGACCAACCGGTCGCGACGGTCAGAATCCGGGAACAGGGCAAGGACAGCTGGAAGACCCTTCAACTCGGAAAGAAAGAAGGCGAGGATTATCTGGCGCGCAATGTCGAACGCACGCCGGTCTATACACTCAAGACCGAAGTCTTCGACAAGCTGAATCAGAAACTTTGGGAGTTCCGCGACAAGAGCGTTGTCGACGTGGAGCAGGACCGGGTCGCCCAACTCACCTTCAAGAGGCCGGAGGGCGAGATCACGCTGAAACGCCAGGACGACGGCAAGTGGATAGTTCAGAAGCCGGATTCCCTGAAGGGGAAGGAAGCCCTGACCTATAAGTTCTGGTATCCTCTGACTGACATCAAGTACCAGTCGATCGAGGAGGCTGCCCAAAAAGCGGGCGCTGCTCCGGCGGCGCCTGCGGTTCAGGTCACGGCTACGCTGAAGGATGGAAGCCGCAGAACCTACGAGTTCGTTCAGGACGGAGATAAGTACCTGGCGAAAAAGGTCGACTCCAAGCGAGTCGGTTCGATAACCAAGGAATCATTCGAAGCATTGAAGTTCAAGCCGGAAGATGTGGTTGGATAACGTTTGAACTCATCCACGAACGGATTACACGAATTACACCAATTGAACAGCCATTCAATTCGTGTAATTCGTGGATGAGTTCCAACCGATCGGCACCAATATGAACATCGGAATCACCTGTTACCCGACGTACGGCGGCAGCGGAGTGGTGGCAACCGAGCTTGGACAATACCTGGCGCGCCTGGGCCACACCGTCCATTTCATCAGCTCGGCATTGCCGATGAGGCTCATGGAGCTCGGCGAAAAAGTCTTTTTCCATGAAGTCGAAGTGATGAACTACCCGCTCTTCGACTACATCCCCTACGACCTTGCGTTGACGACCAAGATGGTGGAGGTGGCACGCTTGCGCAAGCTCGACCTGCTGCACGTCCACTATGCCATTCCGCACTCCATCAGCGGTTACCTGGCCCGAGAGATCGTCAAACCTCAGCGGCTGCCCGTTGTAACCACCCTTCATGGGACCGACATCACCCTGGTCGGCCGCGACCACTCGTTTCTACCTGTGACCCAGTTCGGCATTCAGCAAAGCGACGGTGTGACGGCCGTCAGCCATTTCCTCAAAAAGGCCACTCTGTCAGAGTTTTGCGGAGTTTGCGACATCCAGGTGATCCCGAATTTCGTCGACACGACTAAAGTGCGGCGCTTCTTTTCAGAGGAGATTCGGGAACGCTTTGCACCTAACGGCGAACGCATCCTTGTCCATCTTTCCAATTTCCGTCCAGTTAAGCGCGTTTCGGACGTCATCAAGATCTTTCACCGTGTTCAGAAGCAGATTCCGGCCGTCCTCCTGATGATTGGCGACGGGCCGGAGCGCTCTAACGCCCAGTACCTGGTCAGCCAGATGGGCATCTCCAACCGGGTTTTCTTCGTCGGAATGCTGGGGATGGTGGAGAGTCACTTGTCGGTGTGCGACCTGATGCTCCTGCCGAGCGAAACGGAGAGCTTCGGGCTTGCCGCCTTGGAAGCCATGGCTTGCGAAGTCCCGGTGGTGGCCTCGGACGTCGGAGGGCTGCCTGAGCTTGTAGAAGAAGGGAAGTCGGGCTATCTCCGGCCGCTCGGAGATGTGGAGGCGATGGCGCAAGCCGCGCTCCGCATCCTTGAAGACAGCAATCTCGGGACATTCCGAAAGGAAGCCCGCCGGCGGGCTGTTGAGGAGTATTCTTCGGCTAAAGTCATCCCGAAATACGAGGCTTACTATCGGGAAGTGATAGAGAGACATGGGTAGAGCCGCTGACGGCTGAAAAGGGGGAGGGTCTGGTCCACGAAAATCCACAAAAACATATGTTCTCCTCCCTCGTCATCGCACTCGCCCGACCTCAGCTCCGCTGGGTGTATCTTGCCCTCGCCGTCGTTCTCGGCGTCATCGTGATAGGCTTCGTCGATTTGACCCCCGAGGTCGGCTCGGACTTCTTCTTCTCGACGGATGATCCCAAGTTGCAGGCGGATACGAAAATCGACCAGATGTTCGCCTCGGGCCCGCAGATCATCGTCGCCGCTGAATCAAGCCAGGTCCAGTCCCCGGCGTACTTCGAGGAGATTTCACGGCTCTCTGCGGCTCTCGCCAAAGTCCCGGGGGTTTCCGAAGTCCGGTCGGTGACGAGTGGTCCGAAGAAGCCCGAAGACGCTTGGAAAAGTCCGCTGTGGCGCCGGCTCCTGATCGCGCCCGACGAGAAGGCGACCAATGTCATTATTCAGTTGAACACCGATGATTACGACCAGGTGGTTCCGCTGGTCGAAAAGGAGGTTCGGCGTCATGAGACGCCTCACTTCAACCTGGCTATTTCCGGTGTCCCGTTCGTGGCAGAGCAGATCAGCCGGAACCTGCTGCAGGATCTGAAAACATTCGGCTTGGCGGCCCTGATCATGTTCTCGGTTCTGATCATGCTGGTTTTTCGCTCCGTGCAGGTCTTGCTCGGCGCCCTCAGCGCCTGTGCCATTTCCGCTTTCTTGACTCTCCTGGCCGGGCCGCTGACCGGTATGGAAGCCGGCCTCCTGACACCGAATGTCTCGACGATCATCTTCGTGCTCACGCTCTCCCACATCATGTTTCTCGCCGCCAACTGGACGAACGCGGCGCGACAGGAAGGGGCAGGGGCGTGCGGGGACGAAGACTTGCTGCGTAACGCCATTCAATGGACGGTTCCCGGCTCCTTCTGGTCGATGGCTGCGAACCTTTTGGGGTTCCTCACACTGCTGCTGGTGGCTGCAAGACCGATCCGCCAGTTCGGCATCTCCTGCTCGATTGGGGCGGTGATAGCATTCGCGACTGCCTACCTCGTTTTCCCGTCCTTTCTGAGGGCGGTTTCCGCGCATCACTTCGAGCGCTGGCCAGGGCTCGAGAAGCTGTCTGGCCTCCTCGGTTCCGGACGCCATACCTGGGCGTTGGTCACCGGCGCTGTACTGGCTCTCCTGGCCATTCCCGGACTCTGGCGCCTGAACACGGACCCAAGCCTGCTCGAGTACTTCAAGGAAGGGGAGCAACTGCGTGACGGGCTGGACCGGATCGACCGGACCGGCGGAAGCGTGCCGCTCAAGATAGCGATCGCTGACGGAGAGGGCGCGCCGCTCAACACCGACGAGGCCTACAAGCGACTTTGGCAGCTCCAGGAAGCTCTTGAGAAGGACAAGGATGTCGGAACCGTAATCTCTCTGCCCGTTCTTCTTGCTGAGGCGAAGCGCCCGGCTCTTTCCTTCTTGTTGTCGCTCGAAGGACTGCTCAAACAGATGGAAAAGCCGGAGTACGGGAGTATCGCCGACTCGTTCGTCACTCGGGATCGACGCATGGCTTTGTTTTTCATCAGGATGAAGGAGTCAGGGCGGGACCAGGCACGCGAAGAGGTGGTGCGACGGCTTGATTCCAAAGTCCGCCGCCATGGGTTCGTTCCGGTGCTGGTTGGCGGGCTCTACCGGCTGCAGGGGCAGTTGTCGAACTTGATTGCGCGCAGCCTGCTGGAAGGACTGGTCTTCCTCTTCATTCTGTTTTCGCTGATCTCGGGAGTTATTTCTCGCAACGGCCGCGTCACTGCCGCGATGATTGCCTGTTTCTCGCTGATTCCCGTTCTGGTGCTGGGGATTATTGGATACCTGAGGATGTCTGTCGACCTGATTTCCGCGCCGGCGGCCAACGTGGCCCTCGGAATCGGAATCGACGGTATGTTCCATTTCGTCGTCCAGGCCAGGCGGATTTCGAGCGGCAGGTTCGGGGGGTGGGATCTCTGGCAGAAAGCACGGGAGTTGGTGTGGCGGCCGGTCACCGCGTCTACCCTCATCATCTCCCT
Organism: Acidobacteriota bacterium; assembly: GCA_003819755.1. Classification (GTDB taxonomy): domain Bacteria; phylum Acidobacteriota; class UBA6911; order RPQK01; family RPQK01; genus RPQK01. The sequence goes on from RPQK01000204.1 coordinate 9,350, forward strand.
GGGGTTTGGCCTGTTCGGTCTCTCGCAGTTCCCGCCGACCCAGCGATTCGGGCTCGCGGTGGTCGGAGGGATGTTCGTCTCAGCGATCGTGGTGCTGTTGATTTTCCCGAGGGTGGCGGCGTATCTCACCGGCAGGGACCGATCCACGAATTACACGAATGACACGAATTGAATCGATTCGATTCGTGTCATTCGTGTAATTCGTGGATCGGTTCCTGCCGGTCAGAGAGCCACGAGCAAATTGCAGATCTGGTCAATCGCTCGCTTAGCAGTATCCGAACTGTAGGAGTGATTGTTGACCATGATCGAGAAGGACAACATCTTCCCGGAGTTGGTCCGGACGTAACCGCCCAGTGTCGTCACGTTCTGCAGGCTACCGGTTTTCGCGAAAATCCTCAGGAAAGCCGGCCCGTTGAGCATCCTGCCCCGCAAAGTGCCGTCCAGCCCGGAAATCGCCAACGTGTCGAGGAAATCCGGGAAGTAGGGTTTCGAGGAAATATGAGCCAGCAGCATGGTTTCGGCGCGAGGCGTGATCAGATTGTAGCGGGAAAGGCCCGAACCGTCGTGGAGCCGCGCGTTGGCCGATGTCACGCCCGCCTCTCCCAGGAAGTCGTAGACGACCTCGAGGCCTGCCTGATCTGATCCTGTGCCTTTGACCTGCGCGCCCAGGGTGCGCAGCAGAATTTCCGCATAGAGGTTCTGGCTCTTCTTGTTCGTGTAGCTGATGACGTCGAGCAGCGGCGGCGATTCATGCAGATAGACCAGGTGCGCCGGCGGGCGGCCGAGCTCGTCGCCTGAGTGGCGGCCCCGAGCGATGCCCCTGACCTTGATTCCGAGCTTCACCAACCGTTCGCGCAGCAACCGGGCGGCATACAAAGCGGGGT
>RPQK01000205.1 GCA_003819755.1 Acidobacteriota bacterium
AAGCCCGTCGACACGCTTGATTTTTTCCAAAGGACCTCAACGACCAGAGACCTCAAGAAGGACGAGTTGAATAAGTCCCTTGTCCTTGAGGTCCTTGAGGTCCTTGAGGTCCTTTCCTCCGGTCGTCAATAATCAGTGGTAAGCAGCCGGCAGGCAGCCACCTAAACAATCGCTTCGCGCAGATACAGCGGGGTGAACTGCTCTCGCGTGCGGCGACGGAACAGCATGCGGAGTTTCTTGATGCTTGCGTGGATGACGGCGCGGTTTCCCAAGGTCTGCCGGGTGACATCCCAGACGATGTGCGGTCTCCGGTAAAACCGGAGATAAGCCTGTTTCTGCAATTCGTAGAGTCTCTCGTCCGAAAGATGGTTCCTCTTGAAGGCGACCTGATCGCTCGTGAGGTTGTCCCAGTTGATCGTCTCCAACTGGATCTGTCCCTTCTGCATGCAGTCCTTAAAAATGGCGGTTCCGGGGATCGGGATGACGATATTGAAATTGGCCCGAGTGAGAGGAAGCTCAAGGGCCAGGTTGATGGTGTCCCAGATTTCTTCCTCAGTCTCGTCCTCAAAACCGATCATAAAGTAACCGACCATGGCGATCCTGCTCGAGTCCGCCACCATCCGGGCCTTCTCGCGAATCGTGTCGACGGTGACTTTTTTCTTGATCAAACCCTGAATTCGGTCATTGCCTGATTCAATGCCGACCGCGATCGCCTGACAACCGGCCGCTTCCATCACCTTGATCAACTCCGGGGTCAGGGAATCGAGCCGGACCCCGACCGGACAGTCAAACGTCAGACCGAGTCCGGAATCGAGCATTGCCTGGCAGAGACGGTGGGCGTACTTTCGGTCCAGGGTGAACTCGTCGTCCATGATGCTGAAACTCTTGATCCGGTACCGCTCTTTCAGGAGCCTCAGTTCTTGGAGGACATTCTCGATGCTCCGGTGCCGCAGTTTCTTGCCGGAGAGCCCGGGAGTGTTGCAATAAGTGCAGGGATAGGGACATCCTCGGGTTGTCACGATCTGGTAATACTGTCCTCCCCAGACAAAAGCCGGGTAGGTCTCGGGGCGGAGCAACTCCCAGGCAGGGAGCCCGAAGCTCTCAAGGTCGCTGCCGAATGCCGGAGGATTGGCGACGACCCGGCCCTGCGTCTGATCCCGCCAAACCAGGCCCGGAATGTCGGCGAGCAGGGTCCCGGGAACCTCTTTTCCGTACTCCCCCACATAATCCAGGAACGTCGGCATCCCTTCTTCGGCTTCCGATTGCCACGCGAAATCCAGGGCAGGCATGCTGGTCAGCACGAACCCGGGCAGCTCAGAAGGATGAGGTCCTCCAGCCAGGGTTATCACGTTGGGGTTGACCTGTTTGGCGATCCGCGCGTGGTGATGAACATAGTTGTGATCGCGGCTGAAACACCTGAACCCGACGACGTCGAACTTCCTCTCTTCCAGAAATCGCTTGAAATCGCGGAAGGTAAAATTCTCTTTCGGGCAATCGAGTACGGCAACCTCGAAGCCCTTGTTCTTCAGAGCCGTGCCCAGGTAGAGAAGGCCGAGATCGGGGGAGACCACGAAATTATGGCCTTCGCGTATGGGCAGGACGAGAAGAATGCTAGGTCTCATGATTGAGGATTGACGATTGACGATTGGCGATTGGGGATTCAGCAGCAAAATCGTCAGTTGTCAGTGGTCAATGACTAATGATCGATCAACAGTCGTCAATCGTCAATTGGCAATACGTGAATCGCCTTAGAACGTGACTGAAGTTCTGCCCGTGCTGTTGGGGTCGACGATCACCACCATGTGGCCGTCTTCCACCCTGACGTCCTTGATGTGGTCGGGCAGCCGGAACTTCTCGCGGTTCTCCGGGGAATTGAAGACCTTGCGCATCGCCCTCTCGAGCACCAGGCTGGGGAGAGGGAGAGACCCAAACCGACCGCTGTCAGCATCCAGGCGTAACTGGTGGTTTTCCACGCGGAGCTTGCCTGTCAACGAAAGCGTGAGCATTTTTCCGTAGAATCGGAAAGCCACGTAAAGGTGGACCTTGTCGTTCTTTAACTTGATGCGTAAATCGCGGATGGACTCAACCGCTTCCCGTTGGTCGACATCCATTTCGGCCAATGCCGCATCGGGAGGTCTGAGGGCGATAGCCAGAACCGAGTTCAATTCGGTTTCTGAGAAGTGGAGGTCGTACGCCGAACCCCGGTTTGCAATTGCCTGCTGAACCCCGGCAATCTTCTGCTGCGCTCGTGCCGTCGCTGACGCATCCCGCTCGACTTTCGGCGGGGTCGGAAGACTGAAAATCAGAAAAATGATCAGGATCGTGACCAGCGGAGAAACAATTCGCAGGATGCGATAGGCACGCCGAAATGGGCTTGGCGGTACGACCTGCTCTTCTTCAACCTCTTCCCCTTCCTGCTGGAAGAGGGGACGGTCTTCCGGGGGGCGGTAGCGGTCGAAGATGATCCCACAGCGTTGGCACTCTTCTCCTCCAGCCTGCTGCCACTGGCAGCTTGGACAGACGATCATCGGCACGCCTCCCGTGCGTTCCCCTGCGGTAATTCAGCGAGAATTATCAAGGTGGAGTGCTAATCCGGTCAAGCCTCATTTCAGCGGTCGGGAGGTCAAGAATGGACGATCGAGCTGATTTATCCACGAACCAACACGAACGAACACGAACAAAAACGGTTTTATTCGTGTTCGTTCGTTGGTTCGTGGAGGTCCATTCCTTGATCCTTGCTGCCCTGAACTTCTAGAATCGAGCTAAGTTGAAGGCTAACCCGTTTGAATTGAAAGAAAGGCTGGCCCTGATCACTGGTGGAGGCCGCGGTCTTGGCTTTGCCATTGCTCAGGCGTTCGTCGAGGCTGGTTCCCGGGTTGTCATCTCGGGGCGCCGTGAGGAGATGCTCCGTGAAGCCTGTTACTGTCTGGGTCCGCAGGCGGCTTTCCTCCGCAACGATATAACTCAGTTGGACGCTCTCCCCGCCTTCGTCAGGGAAATTGAAACCACCTTCGGAGCGATCGACATTCTGGTCAACAACTCGGGGGTGCATCTTAAGAAAGAGGTCACACAGGTCAGCGACGAAGAATTCCACAAAGTCATCCACGTCAACCAGGAAGCGGTGTTCTCACTGACCCGTGAGGTGGCGAGAGTCATGCTAGGACGGGCCCGCGGCTCGATCATCATGATCAGCTCGATGGCTTCGCGCTATGGCATCCCGAAAGTCGTTCCGTACACGGCATCCAAATCAGCGGTAGAAGGAATGACCCGAGCGCTGGCGGTCGAGCTCTCACCGCGAGGTATCCGGGTAAACTGCATCGCACCTGGTTTTATTGAGACTCCGATGTCGACGAAGGCTTTGGAGCACGACCCGGAAAGGAAACGGCGCGTCCTGGAGCGGACTCCCCTGGGAAGGCTCGGGAAACCTGAAGAGGTAGGTCATGCGGCCGTCTTTTTGGCCTCCGAAGCCGCGAGCTTCATAACCGGAGCAATCCTGACCGTGGATGGCGGGAATTCGATCGGGTTTTAGGCCAACCGACAACACTATGAAGATCACCGATGCCAAGGTCCTGGTCGCCTCCCCCAGTCGGAATTTCGTAACACTGAAGGTTCTGACCGACGCGGGCGTGCACGGACTCGGCGACGCGACTCTGAACGGGCGGGAACAAGCGGTAGTCGCTTATTTGGAGCAGCACCTTGTCCCCTGCCTGATCGGGCGAGATCCATTCCAGACGGAAGACACCTGGCAGTACTTCTACCGGGGCGCCTATTGGAGGCGCGGGCCCGTGACCATGGCCGCCATCGGCGCGATCGACATGGCTCTTTGGGATATCAAGGCCAAGGCGCTGAACCTCCCGCTTTATCAGCTGATCGGCGGCAGGAGCCGCGGCAAGGTGCTGGTTTACTGCCACGCGAACGGACGGGACCTGGAAGAAGCCGTCGATGACGTCGGCCGCCACATCGAGCAGGGATACCGGGCGATTCGAGTTCAGTCTGGAATACCAGGCTTGGAGGCGGCTTATGGGATCTCGAAAGACGGCCGAAAATACGAACCGGCTGCCGAGGGACTTCCCCAGGAAAGCCTATGGTCTACCGAGAAGTACCTGAACTACCTGCCTAAGCTGATGAGGCGGGTGCGTGATACGTACGGTGACGATATCGAGCTCCTCCACGATGCCCACCATCGACTGACCCCGATCGAGGCGGCCAGGCTCGGCAAAGAGTTGGAACCGTTCCACCTGTTCTGGCTTGAAGATCCGGTCGCGGGCGAGCTCCAGGAGAGTTTCCGCCTGATACGCAAGCATACCGTCACGCCTTTGGCCCTTGGCGAAGTGTTCAACACCGTCTATGACTGCCTCACTCTCTTGACCGAGCAGCTGATCGATTACATCCGCATGACCGTCGTCCATGGAGGGGGAATTACACCGATTCTCAAACTGGCCCATCTCGCGGAACCCTATCACGTCCGCACTGGCTTCCATGGAGCCACTGACCTTTCCCCCGTCACCCTGGCCGCAGCGCTGCACGTCAACACCGCGATCAGCAACTTCGGGATCCAGGAGCATATGCCCCATGCCGATCTCGTGGATGACGTCTTTCCGCATGAGTACCGGTTTGAGGCGGGAGACCTCTACATCGGAGAGCAACCTGGCCTCGGCGTCGATTACAACGAGGAATTAGCTTCCCGCTACCCTTATCGCCGCGCGTACCTGCCCGTCGCCCGGAAGGCGGATGGCACGATGTGGAACTGGTGAGAGCTGCCCGGCTGACGGCTGAGGGCCGCCCGCTGCCCGGCTGACTGGCCGCCCGGCCAGCGGTCAGCGGTCAGCGAATCAGCGGTCAGCCGTCAGCCCTCAGGCAGCTGTCAGCTTCGCTTCGATTTCCACTCCTGCCCCGTTCTGGTAACATAATCCTAACCTCTGGGAGGGGGGAAGGCTCGGATTCATGAAATTGTCCCGCATCCGTAACCGTTGGCGGCTCTTGTCAGCCTACGTGACGAGACGCGCGGACGTGGCGGCTCTTCCCATCACGCTGATCGTCGAGAATACCGCCAAGTGCAATCTGAAGTGCCCGATGTGTCCCCGGGAGTTCGGGTACTATCCGCCCGAGGATTTTGATTTCCATCTCTTCAAGCATCTCGTCGATGAAATCCGGCACCAAACCGAATTGATTTTCCCCTGGGGCGGCGGGGAACCGCTGATGAACCCGGATCTCTTTAAGATGATCCGGTACTGCAAGGATGCGGACATTTTCACGGTCGTCTCGACGAACGCCACGTTACTGAACCAGGAGCGGAGCGTTCGTTTGCTCGAATCCGGGCTCGATCACCTGATCATCGCTTTTGACGGCACTACCCCAGAGGTCTACGAGAAGTACCGAAAGGGCGCCAAGTTCGAGAAGGTGCGCGCCAATATCCTGAAGTTCCTCGAGATCAAGAAACAGCGCAAGTCGGACATATTCGTGGTACTCCAGATGGTCCGACTGCCGGACAATCGCCACCAGGTCAAGGACTTTCAGAAGATGTGGTCGATCGAGGGCGTGGACGAAGTCCGGATCAAGGAAGACGAGATCGTGATACCGGGTGTCGCGCTGGAAGAACGGATCAACCACGACCGTAAGCGCCACCCCTGTTTCCTGTTGTGGCAGGGTCCAGCGACGATCAACTACAAGGGAGATTTCTTCCCATGCTGCTACACATGGCAGTCTGAGCCTTTCGGAAACGTGCGCGACAATTCGGTGTACGAACTTTGGAATTCTGAGAAAATGCGGAAGATTCGGGAAGCGCACCTGAAGGGCGATTTGAGCCAGTACCCGGATTGCGCGAACTGCCACGCGGCCAATCCCAGGATGCCGGTCATCCTGGGTAGTTTCCTGGTTGATGTCTATAAACTGCGGCAGTGGATTCCGAAGATGGAGAAAATGGCCATCTTCTACAAGGTGCCGCTTTTTCGGGATAGATAACGGCAATCCTGTCAATCCTGTGAATCCTGTCTAAGACAAGCTTTGACAGGATTCACAGGATTGACAAGATCAAGGAACCAATGAACATTCTTCTTGTTCGAGCCAAACCGACCTTCATGGACATGATCGTCGGCATTCCCATTGGGCTCGTTTATATAGCCCCGATGGCGGAACGGCACGGTCACCACGTGGAGATTCTCGATCTGGCCCTCGAGGTTGACCCGCACCCGGTCCTCCTCGCGAAGCTGAGGGAGCGGAAGTGGGACCTTGCCGGACTCAGCTGCATGACGCCCGAGTTCGAGGGGGCCGAGATCGCGGCCCGCCAGATTAAGGAATTCGACTCGTCGATACCGATAATGTTTGGCGGACAGCACCCAACGATCGTGCCTGACCAGGTCGCTTCGCAGGAATTCTGCGATTTTGTCTGCATCGGGGAAGGTGAGGAAACGTTCGAGGAGTTTCTGGACGTTTGGTCGGCAGGCGCGGACCTCGGCCAGGTTCGAGGTCTCGCTTACCGGGACAACGGGCAGGTCAGGCGCACTGATCCACGTCACGCGATCGCGGATGTCGATGGAATCCCGATCCCCGCGTACCAACTCCTCGACATGGACCGCTATGCGGAAGCCGATTCGGCCCGCTACACGCCGAAGTACAAGCGGGCCACGCAGATCTTCACCAGCCGTGGTTGCCCCTGGCACTGCACCTATTGCCACGATCTGTTCGGGAAGAAGTTTCGTGCCCGCAGTCCCGAGAATGTCCTCAAGGAGATCAGACTTCTCTACGACACGTACCGCATCCAGGAATTCATGATCGAGGACGATATTTTCAACTTCGACATGGACCGCGCCAAGAAGATCTGTGACCTGATTATTGAATCGGGGATGACGATCGCTCTGCAGTTCGGCAATGGGATCAGACTTGAGCGGCTCGATGAAGAACTGGTGCGCAAGCTGGCGGCTGCCGGCACTCATCACGTCTCTATAGCGATTGAGTCGGCGAGCCCGCGGATCCAGAGCCTGAGCCGAAAGAACCTCAAACTCCACATGGTCCCGGATGTCGTCCGCTGGACCCGGCTCTATAAAATCAACACTCTGGGTTTCTTCATGATTGGTTTTCCCGGCGAAACCGTCGAGGAAATAAACATGACGATCCGGTTCGCGTGCGAGACCGAGCTGGATGAAGCCCTCTTCAGTATCGTCATCCCGTATGCCGGCACGGAAATACGCAGCCAGGTCATACGGATGGGGATGTATGACCCGGGCGCCGAAGTCGATAACCTCCGCGGAGTCATCCGAATAGAGACCCCGGATTTTGATTTCAAAACGCTGAAACGGCTGCAGCGCAAGGCCTATATGATGTTCTTCCTGACCCGGTTCCGGTTCCTGAAGATGCTGCCGAAGTTGTTCAGTCTGAAGTCCAGCAAGCGATACCTGAGGGCGATTGAAAGGAATTTTCTGCCCGAGGCTTTGGTGGGCCCTAACACACGAGCGAACTGAAGGATGAAGGTTGAAAGATCAAAAAGAAACGAAGGATGAGGTAGTTCCACCTTCATCCTTCATCCTTCATCCTTTGTTTTTTTATGTACCGTTATCCCGATTTTCCGGACCAGGTCTACATCGAGCTGACGAACGCCTGTAACGCGCGCTGCACGATCTGCGCCACGCCGTCAATGCAGCGAAAACGGGCGATCATGTCCCTTGACCTTTTTCGGAAGATCGTCGATGAATGCGGCCGGCACCGCGCCCGGCGGATCCTGCCTTTTCTGCACGGTGAGACGCTCCTCGTCCCCGGCGTTCTGGACTACTTTCGCTACATCCGAAAAGCCGCACCCGGCACGCACGTGAACCTCACTACCAACGGATCCCGTCTGAACGCCGAGATGGCGGAGACGTTTCTCCAGGAGAACCTGCTCGACAGCCTGATCGTTTCCGTCGACGGAGCCGACAAGCAGACTTTCGAGGGAATCCGCCTGGGCCTCGACTTCGATGAGATCCGGAACAATGTGCTTCATTTCATCAAGCGGCGAAACGAGCTCGGCAAAGCAGCGCCTCGAGTCTGTGTCGCGATGGTCACAGTGGAGGAGAACAAGCACTGCCGGAAGCAATTTGAGGAAGTCTGGCGCGGCGCCGACGAGGTGCATTTCTCAGTCTATTTCAACTGGGCGGGCAAGCTTCAGAACGGCGGTCGCACCCCGCACAAAATCAATTTTTGCGAGCGGATCTACCACTACATTACGATACTCGCGGACGGCCGCGTGGCTATGTGCTGCTTTGACTCGGAGGCCGCTTACTCCGTCGGCGATGTCAAACAGCACTCGATTCACGAAGTCTGGCATTCGGACGCATTTAATGAGAAAAGGGCCTGGCTGCACGAAAGGAACTTTGATCGGCTGAAATTGTGCGGCCAATGTGACTACATCAACCACCCGGCTTGGACGGCTCCTCTGGTGCGGATTCGTCCCTACATTCAAAGGACTTTGCCGCAACTGAGCAGTGCCGCCGACCGGATCTATAAGAGGTGGTTGATAAGGTAGCAAGGAAACAAAATGGCGACTTATCCCTGGGATCGACCAAAAGAACCTGACCTTGGGAAGATTTTGCTCATCTACCCGATCACCGGGATGGATGTGTTTGGAATAAATGTCGGGCTGCCTCTTTCCTGCCTGTACCTTGGCACGGTTTTGACTCGGATCGGCTACCGGGTCGAGATCCTGGACGAGCGGATCAGCCAGACGTTTGAACAGGACGTGGCCGCCTCCATAGCCCGGGAAAAGCCCCTGTTCGTCGGGATTTCGAGCATGACCGGCATCCAGATCCGGGGTGGGCTGGAGGCCGCCCGCGCGGTTCGCAAGTCGGACCCGACCATCCCTATCGCCTGGGGAGGAGTCCATCCTACGCTTTGCCCCGATTCCACACTTAAAGACAGCCTGTGCGACATAGCGGTCCTCGGGGAAGGAGAAATAACGGCGATCGAGCTGGCGGATTGCCTGCGCACGAACGGCGATCTGAATACCGTGCAAGGCATCGGGTTCAAGCAGGACGGACGCCTCGTCTTTACCGAGAAGCGCCCGATGATCGAGGACCTCGACGTGATCCCCCGGCCAGACTACGACCTGATCCAGATGGAGCGGTACTTTACTCGGGCCCCTTCCACCAACGAAGCCCAGCTCCAGGTCGTGACGAGCCGTGGCTGCCCGTTTGATTGCGAGTTCTGCTACAACCTGAAATTCAACGAGCGCCGTTTTCGGTATCATTCGGCCGAGCGAACCGTCTCCGACATCCTCTATCTGCAGGAACGGTTCGGAGTGAACGCGATTTTCATCGAGGATGATTACTTCTTCGGTCATCCCGGGCGCGTCGAGAAGATCTGTGATCTGCTCACTGAACGCGGCTCAAAGCTCCTGATCCAGGTGCCCTGCCGCATCGACTATCTTTACCGTCAAAACGACGAGATGCTGGCCAAGCTCTACCGCGCGGGCTTCAAGGAGCTGTGGATCGGCGTGGAGTCCGGATCCGAGAGCCGATTGAAAGAGATCATGAAGCGCATGACCCTGAGGCAGGTGCTCGAGGTGAACGATATGCTGGCCCGGTCAGACGTTTACGTGAAGTATGGATTCATGGCGGGGTTCCCCAAGGAAGAACGCCAGGAGACGCTCGAGACGGTCGACTTCATGTTCCAGCTCCTCAGCACCAACCCGAACGCCGGCGTGGCGCCCGTGGCTGTTTATACTCCGTATCCCGGTACGACGCTTTACGACAAAACGCGGCTCATGCACGGGGTCCACTTTCCGGACACGCTCGAGGGCTGGAGTCACTTCCATTTCGGCGAGAACAACAACCCGTTCCTGTCGGCCCGGCAGAAAAGGTTCATCAGCAAGATCAACGTCATGAGCCGGTTCTTTGAGCGTCGGGCGTTCGAGCGTTTCTGCGACAACCGGTTCAAGCCGCTTTTGATGCTTGTCTATGCGGTTTACTACCGGTACCTGAGGCTGCGCTTCCGATGGCGCTTCTTCGAGTTCATGCCCGAGATACCGCTGATCCGGCTCATGGAGCGCCAGTACGTGAAGGCCTTCCACCGGGCGCAGCTGTCGAAGCTGGCGGCAACTGACAAACTGACAAACTGACAAACTGACAAACTGACAGACTGACAGACTGACAAACTGACAGACTGACAAACTGACAGACTGACAAACTGACAAACTGACAGGACTGACAAACTCAAACTGACAGACTGACAAACTGACAGTCT
>RPQK01000206.1 GCA_003819755.1 Acidobacteriota bacterium
ATCCTTACTGTTCTGGGAATTGGGTTGGGGCTCATTCTGTCCCTTGGCGCCACGAAAACACTGGCAGGACAACTTTATGGAATTGAGCCGACCGACCCTTTGACGCTCGTGGTCGTCTGTCTGGCCCTCGCACTGGCGTCTATGACCGCCGCGTATATTCCCGCCCGCTGGGCGGCGAGATCGGATCCGTCGGCGGTGCTCAGGAGTCAGTAGGCGCGCCGGCGTTTTTTCCACCACCAAGTCACAAAAAGGCAGACACAAAAAAGCGTTTCACAAAAGGGCGAAAAAGGCCTCTTCGCCCTTTTGTGAAGCGCTTTTTTGTGTCTGCCTTTTTGTGACTTGGTGGTGAAAAAACGCGATAATGAGCAACGTCAGACTACAAGGAGAGTTCCATGTCGCAGGTTGTGAAAGCAGCGGACGAGGCGGCCCGCCAGGCTGTCAAGGCCGGCACCGACACTGAGATGCAAGTGCTGCTCGGGGAAAAGGACTCAGTCTCCAACTTCTTCATGAGGAGATTCACCATGGGCGCGGGAGGCGGGATGCCGCTTCACACGAATGCCGTTGAACACGAGCAGTACGTGCTCCGAGGGCGGGCGCGGGTGGGTATCGGGGACCGGGTCTACGAGGTCAAACCCGACGATGTCCTGTACATTCCTGCCGGTGTACCGCACTTCTACGAGGTGGTCGAGGCGCCGTTTCAGTTCCTTTGCCTCGTTCCCAACCGGCCGGATCGAATCGAAATCGTGAACGGCTGTTGATTGATCTTCGTTGACACTCCTAAGGAGGAACTGTATGGCAAGCCAGGTAGGACGACGCGAGTTCCTGGGTATGGCGGCAGTTGCGGCGGGAACGGGAATCCGTTCTTCTGCAAAGGCACAGGGATCTATCGATTCACGGCCGGCTCTACTGGGCGGGAAACCCGTGCGGACTCAGCCGTTTCCCTCCTGGCCGCTCGTCGCCTCGCCAGAAGAGAACGCCCTCATGCGAACTCTGAAAAGCCGGAACTGGTTTCGGCTTGAAGGGAAAGAAGTTGACACGTTTGAGCAGGAGTATGCGCGGATGACGAGCGCCAAGTTCTGCCTCGCCACAGCCAACGGGACGAGCGCGTTGTTGACGTCCCTGCATGCTCTCGACCTCCAGCCTGGAGACGAGGTGATTCTGCCGCCTTACACCTTCATCGCAACTCTGAACGTCATTCTCCTGCACTACGCTCTTCCGGTCTTTGTGGACACCGACCTGGAGACCTTCCAGATCGACGCGAAGAAGGTTGAAGCGGCTGTGACGTCCCGAACGAAAGTGCTCCTGCCCGTCCATATCGGAGGCTCCGCTGCCGATTTGGATACGCTCCTGGCGATCAGTCAAAAGCGCGGCATCCCGCTGCTCGAAGACGCCTGCCAGGCGCATCTCGGCGAATGGAAGGGTCGCAAGCTCGGCACCCTCGGCGTGGCGGGCTGTTTCAGCTTTCAGGCCTCGAAGAACCTCAATTCCGGTGAGGGAGGAGCGATCCTGACTGACCGCGAGGACTATGTTGAGAAGTGCTTCGCCTTCCACAACAACAGCCGAGGCAGAAAAGCGTCAGGATACGATTTCAGGTACTCGGGAATGGGGGCCAATCTGAGGATGACGGAGTTTCAGGGAGCGCTCCTCAAAGCTCAGATGCAAAGGGTTGAAGCGCAGACTCGAACGCGTTCGCAAAACGCAGCCGTGTTGACGAAACTGCTGAATGAAATCGGGGGACTTGTGCCGGCGAAAATGTACCCCGGCTGTACCGTCAATGCCTATCACCTCTTTATGAGCCGTTACAAGAAGGAGGAATTCTCAGGGCTCCCGAGGCGGGTCTTCCTGAAAGCTCTGCAAGCTGAAGGCGTTCCCTGCTCCGGCGGCTATGGCCCACTCAACAAGGAACCATACATCAAGGAAACCCTGGCAAGCCGGGGATACCGCTCCATCTACCCGGCTGACTTGCTCAACAGCTGGGAAGAGAGAAACGCCTGCCCTGTCAATGACCAGGTGTGCGAGGAAGGTGTCTGGTTTACCCAGACCATGTTCCTTGGCCCGACGTCCGACATGGAGCAGATCGCAGCCGCGGTGCAGAAGGTCCGCAAGAACGCAGAGGAGCTGAAAAAATCAGTCAGTTCAGCACACCCCGAACGTCTCCTTCATCTTCCTGATCCACATCGGAATCGCCCCCACCGCGTTCGTCTCACCCTCATACTCGAGCGCTATCCAGCCTTTGTAGCCCGCCTTCTCAAGAAGGGCTCGGATCTTCTGAAGATCGACCGCTTCCTTGCGTCCCCCCTCGCCGACTATCTCCACTTTGATCTGCACGTTTACCGCGCGAGGGGCGGCGGCGGCCAGTTCTTCGTACGCGTTCGTTTGGAAGTTGCCAGTATCGAGGTTAATGCCAAACCAAGGGTCAGACCCGACCTTTTCGCAAATCGCAAGAAGATCAGCGACCCGGGCGGTGATACCTCCGTGATTCTCGAGCCCGAGAATGATACCTCGCTCGGCAGCCGCCGGCAGAACCGCCTTGATGCCGTCAGCCACCCACTGTATGCCCGCCGATTTGTCAGTTCCCCGCGGCAGGTCTCCGCCAAAGATCCGGATGTGCGGCGCGAACAACTCGGCAGCCTGATCAATCCATTGCTTCACTTGCGCAACCTCTTTGTCCTTCTGAGGGCCGGGGGGCAAGCAGAAGTTGTTTCGGATAGCGGTCCCGCTTACCGTCACTCCCTTGGAAAATGCCCGGCGTCGAAGCTGCCGGAGATATTGCTTGTCGAAGTCCTTTTCAAAGTAGTAGGACGTGAGCTCGGCACCGGAGAGATCAAGCTCGGCACACCAGTCGATGAATTGAAACAGGTCCATCTTGCCTGCCGCAAGATCCTGTCTTCGGGAGTAAGCGGCCAGCGAGAGCTGGGCATTCGGGTAGTGCGCCTTCCCACTTTCCGGTGGAGCACCGGAAGCCCGGGCAACACCAGCGGAGGCTACGGAGAGGGCTGACGTGCACAGCAGTTCACGGCGAGACAAGAGGGCTGTTTTTCGATCATGCAACATAGTGATATTTTCTCCCTGGTCCGGAAGCGGACTGATCGCCAGAGTAACACCATGAGGGAATGATTGCATACGTTCCCCCTTTCGGCCGGTTGTCTGACAACGGGTCGGTCTCTCTCCCACTTGAACTTTCCCCGATCAAGTGTTTAACCTTTGGTTATCCGCATTCTCCAAAAAGGAGGCTTCGGCGCGCATGATCAGAATTCTGGTCGCGGACGACCACGACGTGGTGAGAGAAGGTATCAAGGGAATCCTCCAGACGGTCCCGGGATTCGTCGTAGTTGGCGAAGCATCGAGCGCAGGCGAACTGCTCCACCTGGCCAGTACTTCGACGTTCGATGCCATCATTCTCGATTTGGCGCTGCCGGACGCACCCGGCATCCAGGTGCTGACGAAACTGAAGCGAATTGGGGCTCGGGTGATTGTCTACAGCGCGTATCCCGAGGAACAGTTCGGAGCGCGCGTCATCCTGGCCGGAGCCCAAGCGTACGTGAGTAAAGACAAGCCACCAGAGGAACTGACCAGGGCTATCCGGGCAGTGGTGCGAGGGGGCCGTCACGTAAGCCCGGCTGTCAGCGACCAGCTTCTCTGGGACACCGACATCTCCGATCAGCCCCATGAGAAGCTTTCGCGTCGCGAAAAGCAGGTTTTCCAGATGCTGGGGGAAGGCAGGAGTGTAACCGAAATCAGCCAGATCCTCGGCATCAGCTTCAAAACGGTTTCAACCTACCGATCCCGCATTCTCGAGAAGATGCGGATGTCGAATAACGCCCAGCTGATCGCCTACTACATGCACAACATTGAAGGCGAGCAGACTGTGACACGGTGACAGGCGAGCGGCAGCCAAACTAAGCGGCGGTTGAGTTTCGCCACCGCTTTCCTGTCACCGTATCACGCTCGCTTGGCAGTCCAGGAGGCGTGGCCGTACTCACCGAGGTCGACTGTACCGCTGATCGATTCCGGCGTCGCCTTCCCGGAGAATTTGAACCCCAACTCCGTGCCCTCATAAGGCTGCGAACTTCGGAAGTCGACCTGATCGCCCTCGACCCTGCCCTCGAGTTTGCCGCGCAGAGTCTCTCCGAAGTGAGTTCCCCGGAGTCGCCCTTCGCGTTGCTCGAGGAAAATCGTATGAGTCTCCGCCCCGCGCACAAATGAAATCTCCGCATCCCAGCGGCCTGAAACATCCAGAGCCTGCGTGGAAGCTGCTGCCGGCGCCCCGGTGTGGGGTCGCCGGCGCGACATCCAGGCGGAAGCCGGTGCCGACAGAGCTTTGGCCAGTTGCTCGGCCACGATTTCGGCCTCACCCGGCTGCATCATCCAAGCCGTGACCGTCACCGAGTTCTCTTCGGGCTTGTCGCCCCTGCCGCCACCGGAAGAGTAGAGATGAATCCGCGGGCGGCCATCGAGAAGCATTTGGAAGACGTCTTCCCCCTCGACGCCCCCCAGTCGGGTCCGATTCCATTTGATTTTGAGCTGCGGAGTCCGGTTCGAGAGGCTGTCCGGCTTGAGAACCTCGGTCGTAACACCGTTGATGCTTTCGACACGGCGCGCGATTTGGGCGAGCCAGCCTTCCCAGGTTTTCCATTCGGCCGCGTGGTCGCGCCGGTACCACATGTCGACCGCCGTCAACATTCCGATAATTTCTTCTTTGCCGACTTTCAGGGAACGGGCGAACGCGTGGTGAGGAGCACTGTTGAGCCAGGCCGCCTGGCAGAGGTCTTTGCGACCGAGCAGCACTCCCGCGCATTGCGGGCCGCGCAAAGCCTTTCCGCCGCTGTAACAGACAAGGTCTGCGCCCCGGCCGAGGTGCACCTCCGGCGTCAGGTTTTCGGCGGCCGCATCGACCAGAACCGGCACGCCTTTGGCCTTGGCGATCTTCGCAATAGGCTCCAAGCCGAACGGACCCGTATCGTCAGGTCCCGCCAGGATGTAGACCATGGCGGTGCGCGGACCGATGGCCGCTTCCAGGGCCTCGAGGCTGGTCGGGGTAAGGATGCGAGCGCCGATCATTCGGATGGCGTGATCGTAGACGTTCCGAGACCATTTCGGAATAACAACTTCGTCTTTCAAGCCTGCGAGATTGGGCAGCCTCTGCATTTTTTCGGGACTCGCCCCGGCAATGCAGGCGCACGTCGCGGCCGTCATTGCCGCCGCACACCCGGCCGTCACGATTCCCCATTCTGCCCCGGTCAGTTTGGCAAGACGCTGTCCGACCGCTTCCATGAGCTCGTCCAGGTGGACGAAATGACGCGAAGCGTCGTCCATGGCCTTCTTTACTTCGGGGAGAGTCAGCGACCCGGTGATAATCGTGAAAGTGCCTTTGCAGTTGATAAGCGGGCGGACACCCAGAGACTCGTAGACGGTTGAGGAATCAGCACCATCAGCGTCAACGCTTTCTCCCGCTCCTGCCAAACCACCGCCGACCGCAGTGGCAGCCAGGATTCCTCCGCCCGATTTCAGGAGTTGCCTCCGATCAAGACCGCTTCTTCTTTTCATAGCGCTACCTACCCTAGATGTAGGCGATGCAATCGATCTCCACGAGTGAATTCCCGGGAATACCGGCAGCCGGGGCCACCGTTGTCCGCACGGGCGGTTCGGCGCCGAACCGGCCGCGGTACACCTCGTTCATCGCGCTGTAATCCTTGAGGTCGTTTAGGTACACATTCACTTTCAGAACCTTTTCCATTGACGAGCCGGCATTCTTCAGCTCCGCTTCGATTTCGTCCAGGACGTGCTTCGTGTGCGCGCGGATGTCCCCCTCGAAGTGGGCCCCCTTGCCGGCGATGAACAGCAGGTTGCCGAAGGAGACGGCACTGGAGAACATCGGTGTCCCTTCCGGTTTCTTTCCGCGGTAGTGTACCTTCTTGACCTGAGACGTTCCGCCCGACTGCCCCTGCCCGACAGCCGTACCGGCCACTGCGGCCGCAACCACTGCCTTAACCACACCTCGACGTGTCTTTCCAGACTGTTTCATTGATTCCTCCCTTTGGATATGGATCCGAGAGTGTTCGTGTGGCTCTAGTTCGGATTCCACTGCTCTGCCGCGATCCCGTTAAGGTCCCACACGATGGCCCCCTCTCGCACCGTCAACTCGCTCTCAAGTTTAAACCGGCCCGGCATACGTTTCCCGGTCGCGTCTGTAAACCCAAACTCCCCCTCCCGCAGCCGCAGCACGGTGACGTCGGCGAACGCGCCAGGAGACAGGTGACCAAGGTCCGGGCGGTGAATGCACTGCGCCGGTTTCCAGGTCGAGGCGGCGATCGCCTGGTCGATTGTTAAGCCTAGGCTGAGAAGTTTTGACATGACATTCAACATGTCTTTCATTCCCGCGTTCATGCTCCCTCGGTGCAGATCCGTGCTGATCACATCCGGCAGGAATCCCTGCTTAATAGCCGGGACTGCCTGCGAATAGGAGAAACTGGCGCCGCCATGGCCGACATCGAAGATGAGGCCTCGCTCCCTGGCCTTGCGCACATACGGCCTCACCATTCCCTGTTCGTCAAGAATCGGAATCCGTCCTCGGACCACCGCGTACATGTGCGTAAAGATGTCCCCGGGTCTCAGGCGCTCCAGCAGGAGGCTCTCGAGCGATAGTTCGGGCTGGTGGCCACCGAAATCGACCATTACCGGAACTCCTGCCAGTTTGCCCGCCTGGACAGCCCGGTCGACGGGATCCCACTCCGGTCCGGCGTAGTGCGCGACTTTGACCCCAACGAGGATGGTGTGATTCTCCTTCACACGGGCGGCAGTCAGCTTGGGATCCATGTCCGCAAGGTCCTGCTCATAAGGGTCGCCTCGCATTCCGTGCCCGACGATGTTTAAAAAGGCCAGGACCCGAGTTCGGCTGGCTTCGACCACCTGTCTTTTGAACTGAGGGAAATTCCTCCAGCCTGGCGATCCGGTGTCGACCACTGTCGTTACTCCGCTTCGAAAAGTGAAGCCGTCGGGAACGATGGCGTTTGGACCGTTGCTGTATGCCGCCTCCGGGTCGTTTCCGAAGAAGACATGGACGTGCATGTCGATCAAGCCAGGAACCACGTAAAGATTTCTGGCCATCGCGACCCGCTTCGCGGCTGTGACCGGAATGTCAGGAGCCACGCGTGATACTTTTCCGCCGGCCAGGCCGACATCCATGACGCCACTTATGCCGTTCTTCGGGTCGATGACGTGCCCTCCCTTGATGAGAAGGTCCAGATCCTGGGCGGCGAGCGTCGCTACCACGACCAGGGCGCCAAAAAGGCCAACGAGCGTGAGGCGGGCCAAGTGCGGCCAATTTCCGACAGGAATGTCTGTGATGAAGGCAAGCATCGAGAGCCTCCTCGGAACGTTATAGCAGAGTTGCGCTGTGAAAGGCCAATTCACACACAAGGGACTCAAGGGACAGAAGGGACAGAAGGGACAGAAGGGACTCCTTAGTTCTTGCGCCGGGTCAGCAGCAGCGTCAAAATGCACGTCATCATCATCGAGGCAGCGAGAACGTGGCTATAATCGTCTTTTTTTGTGCTTGGATCTGAGGATCGTTCGCTATGAATCAACGGAATACTATCAAGAGTCTTTGGGTTGTCGTGGTCCTGATGTTCGTCGCCACTGTTGTCCGGGGACAGCAGGCAGCCACCCAACCGGCAACGCCATCGGTTGAGCCGCCGGTCATTTCGAGTGCTTCCGGCGTCTTGCAGGTCACGCCTAAATGGACTGGCGAGCGGATGAAGGATGGACGGCCCAAGGTCTCCGACGACCTCCTGAAGAGAATGCGCAATGTCCCCATAACTATGGCGTGGAGCATCCTCATGAACGCCGGTTACCACAATGCGTATGAAACGGCGGCCGACTGGATGATCATGCGTCCGGATCAAGCGTTGGTCGGACGGGCGCTGACCGCGCAATACATGCCCGCCCACCCTGATCTCAACGACGCGATCATGAAACAGGGAAAAACGGAAGGCCGGATTGGCAACTCCAATTCCTGGCCGATCGACATGCTCCAAAAGGGTGACGTCTATGTCGCGGATGGCTTCGGCAAGATCGTCGACGGCACTCTCATCGGCGACAACCTGGCCAACTCGATTTTCGCGAAATCCGGTACGGGCGTGATCTTCAATGCCGGCGTGCGCGACCTGGAAGGCATCGAGGAGGTCGAGGGTTTCAACGTCTGGCACAAGGGGGCCGATCCGAGCTACCTCAAGGAAGTCATGCTGACCGGAATCAACGTGCCGATTCGCATCGGCAGAGCAGTCGTCTGCCCAGGCGACATCGTGCTTGCGAAAAAGGAGGGGATCGTTTTCATTCCGCCTCACCTTGCCGAAAGAGTGGTCACCGAAGCCGAAGCGATCACGCTTAAGGACGCCTTCGGCCACGAGCGCCTGCGCGCCGGGAAGTACACCCCGGGCCAGATTGACAGCCGATGGACACCCGAGATCCAGGCGGACTTCCGCGAGTGGCTGAAGCAAAATCGAGACAAGCTCACCGTTCCTCCGGAAGCCATCGATCGAGTGCTCAATTCGACTATGCGAAACTGGTAACCGCCACACCTAATTTAACGTTCGGAGATCACCGGTCAATGCGCAAAGTGATCATGCTCGTGATTGTCTGCTCGTTGCTCCCGGCCGTCGGACTCGGTCAAGCGGCCAGCGGAGAGGAAAAGAAGGACGACACCTCCCTAAGAGCCTACTGGAAAGATGGTCTAAGACTGGAAACAGCAGACAAGGCCTTCCAGGTGCAGATCGGCGGCCGAATCCACAATGACTGGGCTTTCATGGAGGGCGATGACGCCATCAGCGCCCGGGTCGGAGACATGGAAGACGGGACTGAGTTCCGGCGCGCCAGATTATCCTTGGGTGGTTTGATGTACGAGAAGGTCGAGTTCAAGATCCAGTTAGACTTCGCGACCGGAGAGGCTGCTTTTCGCGACGTTTATCTCGGCCTTCAGCAACTGCCGGGGGTTGGGAATATTCGTCTCGGTCAATATAAAGAGCCCTTCGGGCTGGAGGAGCTATCGAGCGCCAACTACATCACGTTCGTGGAACGTTCTCTGGCCAACGCCTTTGTCCCTTCCCGCCACACCGGTTTCATGCTCCACAACCGCGAATTGAAGGAGAGGGTTAGCTGGGCTGTGGGGGTTTTCAAGGACACCAACGAGTTCGGCGCAGCGGTTGGCGACGAGGACTACGCGGTGACCGGACGCTTCACCGCCCTGCCGTGGTTCGAGAACGAAGGTACCCGCCTCCTGCACCTCGGGTTTGCCTTTAGCAGGCGCAATCTCGACTCCACCGTGCAATTTGCGGAAAGGCCCGAAACCCATCTCGCTCCGCGGTTCGTCGACACCGGCGAATTCCCTGCCGAAGCGTTGAACCTCATCGGTACGGAGGCGGCAGTTATTTACGGGCCGGCCTCGGTGCAAGGGGAGTACATCATCGCGGATACTTACCAGGGACCAGGGCTGCCCGAACCTTCATTCAAGGGTTTCTATCTCCAGGGGAGTTTCTTCCTCACTGGAGAAAGCCGAGGGTACCGACAATCCGAGGCGGCTTTCTATCGGGTTCATCCTCGAAAGTCTTTTCTGTCGAAGGCGGGCGGAGCCGGTGCTTGGGAAGTGGCGCTCCGGTTCTCGAAGATCGACCTGACAAATGAAGGGATTGCGGGCGGCGAACTGCGAGACTGGACGGCTGGACTGAACTGGTATCTGAACCCCAACTCCCGGATCATGTGGAACTACGTCAGGGCCGACCTCCAGAATACCGGAACCGCGAACGTCTTCCAGATGCGATTCCAGGTCGATTTCTGATTTCCGATTGCGGATTGTGGATTGGTGGATTGGTGGATTGGAAAGGAAACACTAATTTATGGTCATTGATACTCATCTTCGACGCAGAGATTTCCTGGCAACCCTTGGTGCAATCACGGCCATCCGAATGACCGGAACCACCCTCACCGCGCCAGCAAACACCCGCCCGGGACGGCTGAAACAGGCTGTTTGCCGCGGTGTCTTCAGGGGCCTCAACCTCGACCTCGACGGCCAGTGCCGCGAGACTGCCCGTCTGGGCGGGCATGGAATCGACCTGGTGGGACCGGCCGACTTCCCCGTTCTAAAAAAGTACGGGCTGATCCCGACTATGGTACCCGGAGGCGGGTCGATCAAGAGCGGCGTCAACGATCC
>RPQK01000207.1 GCA_003819755.1 Acidobacteriota bacterium
CAATCCCTGGACAGGCCTTCGATACGCCGACGATCCCGTCATTGCCGTATGGGAACTGACCAACGAGCAGTGGTGGTTCTACAATGTAATGCACGGCCGGCACCTGAATGGAGTGCCGCAGTTCTTCATGGAGGAACTCTACAGGCAATGGAGTGACTGGCTGAGGACGAAGTACCAGAGCGAGGACTCGCTTCGCAAGGCGTGGGCCGGGAACCTGTTCGAGTGGGAGTCCCTGGATTCCAACAGTGTCGCCTTGTTGCCCCTCAGCCCTGACTATCGGGGCGAGGCGCAGGCTCGGTCGCTCGGCATCAACATAGCAGCCTCGAGAAGCGGGCAGGTCTCAAATGAAAGCTTCAACCGTCTGCGCGGCGCGGACGTCATCGAGTTTCTGCTAAAGATCTGGATCGAGGCCAAGCAGGCGGAGGCGAACGAGCTGAAAACCTGGGGACGCAGCACCAGCCTCTGTCCGCTGGTGTGGGACACGGGTATTGGTTACGACCTCCCGACGCAGTACATGCAGCAGCACGCCGACGCCATCGCCCATGACTCCTACATGAACGGGACCATGCACCCCGATCCGGGGCATCGGAGGTTTCCCTGGTTCAGCGCGCTGGAAGAGCTGCCCAAGATGTGCTGGGACCGGCCGTGGCTCGAACAGAACCGGATGCCGGGAAAACCTTTCTTTGTCTACGAAAACCAGATCATGCAGCCCGCGAAGTACCGTGGCGAACACGCGCTGCGAATGGCTTCTCTTGGTTCGATTCAAGACTGGGACATTGTCATTTTCCATTACTGGGGAGTGCCGCCCGATCCCGATCTGCCCGCCCCGTACGAGCGGCCAATGGACTACACTTACAGCGAAAGGTCTCATCCTCAGGGCTACCACTTTCAGTACGATGATGTCCAGCAATCGGCCATTTCCCTGGCCGGGGAAATCTTCAAGAACTTCCTGCTGAGTCCGGCGCCGAGCCCAACTCTCTTTGTTTTTGGCCGGAAGAGCCTTTACGATCCGAACATGCTCGCCTACGGCACTGCCGGGGATCGGTTTCTTGCCACCACTTACCGTTACGGGATGCGGCTCGTCATAGATCCCACCCGCGAAACAGATGAAATCAGGGGGCCAAGCCGCAGGAGAAGCGTCTACGAGGGGAATCCGATCGAGCCCACCGATGCGATCAGCTATGACTGGCAGAAGGGGCATCTTCTTCTCGACTCGCCGTCAGCGGCGGCCTACACCGGCTTCTATGCCCAATACGGCGGGCCAATCCGTTTCAAGAACGGGGTATCGCTTAGAGGAGTCCGTATTCACAATGACGCGGGGATCGCCTATACGGTCAAAGACGATGAAAAGTACCTGACTTTTGCCTTGGCATCCACGGACGGCAAGCCGCTGGCCGATAGCCGGAAGGTCCGGCTCACGCTGATGAGCACGAGTTTCAATTCCGGTTTTGTGATCGACGAATCGAAGGTCACCGGTGAGTGGTTCTGGCAAAAGGGATCGCATCCAAAAGGCACCGGGTCTTTGCCAATCCTGTATGCGCGTGTGGAAGCGGATATAGAAGTCCCTATGCTGGACGGCATGCGGTACCGGTTGCTGGATTGGCATCTGAGAAGTATCGCTGATGGGGTCGTCGAACGAGGTGTCCTGTCCATTCCTGGCAACTCCCCCGTGTTCATTGTCGAGCTCACGAGATGAGCTCCCCCAGAAGTTCACCGTCGAGCCGGGAGAGTCGAGATCCAGGCAGGCAGATCCCGATCGACAACAGGCTGCGCCGCCAGACAGTCATGATCAGCGAGAAGGAGGATTTGTGCAGGCTCACACTCGTCGGGAATTCATGTTCGTTGCCGTCGGTGTCGGCACCGCCGCCTCGGTCCGGGCCGTCGCAGGAAACGCGCCGGCGCTCGGGGCGGCTGTGAATGTCAGAGATTTCGGCGCGGCAGGAGACGGAGCCAAGCTCGAAACCGCGGCGCTTCAGGCAGCGCTGGACGCTTGTGCCGACCGTTCTGGAGGAGTCGTGCTCGTCCCTCCCGGTGTGTACCTTACCGGCAGCTTGCAGCTGCGGAGCCGTGTGAAGCTCCACCTCGCTCACGGCGCCCGGATCAAAGGCAGCCCCAATCTGGCGGACTATCCGGTCCGGGTCTCGGGGTTTCGGTCCTATACGGATAATTACACCGACAAAAGCCTGATCAGCGGTGAGAATCTGGAGGATGTCGCAATCGAAGGAACCGGGGTGCTTGACGGCCAGGGTGCGGCCTTTGAGGGGCCGTATAAATCCCGCCCCTACCTTTTGCGCTTGGTTAAGTGCCGGGGCGTGCATGTCCGCGACATCCGGTTCGAGAGCTCACCGATGTGGGTTCAGCACTATCTGGCCTGTGAAGATGTCCGCCTGACCGGTTTAACGGTCCGGAGCAGGGTCAACCACAACAACGACGGGATCGATATCGACTCCTGCCGTCGTGTCCGGGTGTCTGACTGCGATATCAGCAGCGGCGACGATGCGATCTGTCTCAAAAGCACCTGTGAGCTGCCCTGCGAAGACGTGATCGTCAGCAACTGTCTTATCAGCAGCAACTGCAATGCCATCAAGCTGGGGACCGAGTCCAACGGAGGTTTCCGGAACATCGTCGTCAGCAACTGCTCGATCTACGATACCCGGCTGGCCGGTATTGCCCTCGAGACTGTGGATGGCGGAGCTCTGAGGGGAATCACGATTTCCAATCTGGAAATGCGGAACGTCGGCGGGCCGATTTTTGTCCGCCTCGGAAACCGTGCAAGGCCGATCCGGGAAGGGGATCCGCGACCCGGATCGGGGAGCTTGCGAGAGATTTTGATCGGCGGAGTGCACGCGGTCGGCGCCGGTCCGGTTGGCTGTTCGGTGACCGGCCTGCCCTCCGCGAGCGTCGAAGACCTGGTGCTCCAGGATGTTCGGATCGAGTACCAGGGAGGTGGAACCTCCGCCGACGCAACGCGGGAAGTGCCCGAACTTGCAGACGCCTACCCGGAATACTCGATGTTCAAGAACCTGCCTGCCTACGGGTTCTATATCAGGCACGCCCGCCGTATCCGTTTGGCGGGAGTAAGAGTCCGGACGGCAACGAGGGACTTGCGTCCGTCCCTAGTCTGCGAGGATGTCGAGCGGCTGGATGTCGACCGGTTCGAGGGCGCGGTTGATGCAGACGCGGAGGCAGTTGCACGATTCAACGGGGTCCGCGACGCTCGGGTCAGTCACTGCCGGTCGCTGGGGCCCGCCCGGGCTTTCCTTTCGCTGCGGGGATCGAAAACCTCGGGGATACGAATGATCGGAAACGACCTGTCTGGGGTTGCCAGTCCCGTGATCCAGGGGAGCGAAGTCGATGCCGGCGTCGTCACGAGTGACTCGAACTCATGATGTTCTCTTCCCTCAGCCGGGATACATAGCTCTCATTTACTCATGCACGCAGGCGGGTCATTTCTGGAAGCGGCGGGTGCGCGATTGGCAGCCAATCGACAAATCGAGAGAGCGGCATCCTGCCTTCACCTCAAACTGTGCCCAAAATTGTGCCCATGACAATCCAAAACAATCAAATTAACCCAACTTAACCCAAGATATTGACCGGCGGATAAAAGGTATGATTTGTTGCAAATACAGGACTTACTTGTTTTGGCGCTCTGTGCTGCTCATAACCCAAAGGTCGAGGGTTCAAATCCCTCCCCCGCAACCAAGTTTAAAGGGCCGCTCGAAAGCGGCCCTTTTAGTTTTTTAGCATTTTGGGGCTTTTCCCCGCCAATTGTGCCCGCGGCGCCTTTGACGTAGCCTTGGAGCCGTCCGTTTTCGGCTGTCGCACTCTCCCTTGAGGTAAAGTGGGCGCGGGTACCTTCGAACCCCATTGTAAACCCTGTGGCTACCATCTGATCTCCCCCTTTGATCAGAGACTCTGGCTCTTCAACCCCGTTACTTTGCAGGCTCCCTTCATCATCATCTGGCCGGCTCCCTGGTTCGGTAGCTCGAAAATTGGCGGGCGCGCTCATTACCGTGGTGTGACTCGAAAGGACAGGAAACAGGAAACCAGACAATCGCAGCCGGTTACGAAGTTATCAGATACTGGGCTCACGTTGACGCTTGACATGTCGTTCTCATTTTGAGAGCATGCGAGAGGTGCACGTCATCAGCCGTAAAGCGCTTCGTGAGTTCGCCTCCGAACACACGGATGCGGAAACGCCGCTGGACGACTGGTACCGGACGGCCAGGCGAAGCCATTGGACCAGCATCGCCGACCTGCGGAAGACCTATCCGCATGCCGACGCTGTTGGTGACCTGACGGTGTTCAACATCGGCGGCAACAAGTACCGGCTGGCAACGCAGATCAGCTACCAGAGCGGTCGAATTTACATCCGGCGGGTGATGACGCACGAAGAGTACAGCAAGGAGGACTGGAAGAAGCGATGAAGAAGGCAACTCTTGGGGTCGACCCGAAGCGCTACGGCCGGCTGCTGGCGCGCAGACTTCCTTCGGTCATCCGCTCCGAAGAGGAGAACCAGCGCCTGATTGCCGAGTTGCAGGGACTTGACGAACGTTATGACGAGTTGTCTCCAGAGGAGCGGGAATACGCCGATCTGTTGACCGTCCTCGTCGAGGCGTTTGAGGAACGAAACTATGCGTTGGGCGGCTCTACGCCTGCGACCCGCCTGCGTAGTCTGATGGACGAGCACGGTCTCCGCCAACGCGATTTGCTTGAGACGTTGGGTTCCAGAGGAATCGTCTCCGAGGTTGTGAACGGTAAGCGAGCCATCAGCAAAACCCAGGCGAAAAAGCTGGCCGTGCTCTTTCACGTGTCGGCGGATTTGTTCCTGTAGCCCGGGGGGCGGGTCTTGCGCTGATGCGGAGAGTGCAGCGCGGCCGTCCAGTCATCGCGACGGAGTTAACTTCGTCGTTATGCCCTCCAGGGAACGGAGGAGCCAGGAAATCTCACTTCCGACGGTGTTTATGCTTGTTGTGTTTCTTTTTTCCCCGGACTCCTGTTGACCAAGGGCGGCCGCCCTTTTCCGAGGCATGTACCCTGGGTGGCTTCTTGCTCAGGAATTGCACAAGCGGGATCGGGTTTTCATCCGTGCCGATCTGTATGTGGGCCTTTTCGTCAGGGATGGCGTCGAGATCAACGATGCCGATGACCGCAAACTGGAGTGAAGAGTTTCGGGTCGGCCCGAAGCCGATCCCGATCCTCTGCCCGAATTCGTCCGGATCCAGAACCACGACGGGGCAGGATGGGCAGAACTCTCCTTCCCCGGACATGACGAAATCGGTGCAATCCCGTCCAGGACCCGAGCGGGCGGAGGCGAAGAACGTCTGTTGTTCGCGCTCGAGCGGTTTCCCACACGACGGGCACGCTCCGTGGATGGATAGGTCCGAATTCCACCACATCCGCCTGGGTGTCGCTGCATCAAATCTCTTCACGATCCCCCTCTTGGCGCCGGTTGGGCTAGGCGACCAACGGTCGTCGCACCGTGATCTCGATCCGACCCGTAAGGTACCGCAGCAGGATGACATAGGTCTGTGACGAGGCGCCTGACTCCTCGTCCGACATCTCCAGCCCGCTGTAAGATCCCCCGAATCTCCGTTACGCAGCCCCCCGGCTGGCTGGTGACCTGAAACCTGCATTCCCGGATACAACTGAACGCTTCACCGGCCTTACAAGTCCAGCCTCGGTTCACGTCGATGTTCGGGATTCCAAGAGGGTTCCGTCCGCCGTGCAGCTACTCCTCAACGTTCTTGCAGTCAAGAGGAAGCCAGGCCACAACTGTGCCAGCTCCTGGTGTGTGGATCAAGCGCTATGTCAACCAATCCCTCACTTTCGGATGCCGACGGGGACCTGCTTCTGAACCCCGACACGGACAGCCCGGATGAGCCACCCATTACGGGGTTCTACCTCTTGCCCGTTGGTCTCTGGAGAGAACGCCCGGGTGACATGCCAAAAAAATAACACGTTCGCGGGAACAGGGCCTATAATCGCTCGACGAGGGGGATTCGCATCTCCCCGAGTTGAAGGGATTCGGCTCGAGTCCGGTTACATCCGCGACGAACCGATTCACTGCTTGGCCCTTTTCGGCGGCGTTGATCTGCGTTTTCTGGCCACCGTCCCGGACAAGCCTATGAACAGAATCGCTATGATGCTCCTTCTGCTGTTGCTGTTGGTCGGGCCCGGTTCTCTCCTGGTCGGCGCCGGGCCGTACGACCTTCGCCTCGAGGTATATACCAACCGGGCCATCCCCGGAGAGGATCGTCGAATCCAGTCGATCAGCAATGCTGTCACCAACAGGACAGGCGATATCCTCTTCCTGGGTCGGTTCACGCAAACAGCCGACTGGCCGGCTCGGTTCGGACTGTTTCTAAAACAAGCAGGAGCGCTGCAAAAAGTGATTGCCGACGGGGATCAATTGCCCGACGGCGCGGGACCGTGCGACCTCTCGTCCTCCAACTTCCCTTTTTTTGACCTCAACGAAAACGGCTCTTTGGCTGTCGTCATTCCCTCGCACGGAATCCTGATTCGAGAATCGTCGGAGCTAAAATGGGCAGTCAGGCGAGGTGCGGCGATCCAGGGCACTTCCCTTACTGTTGGAACCGTCGGACATTACCCGTTCACCTACCAGGAAAGACTTGTCAAACCCTTCCTCGGTCCTAATGGACACATTGCGTTTCACGCAAGATTGTCCGATGCTTCCAGGGCAATCCTCCTTTCCTCAAAAACGGGAATCATCCCTTTGGCTACGGCGGGTGCGCCAATCCCCGATCGGAGCGCGGCTTTTGGAAGCAACCACCAGATGAACCAGGTCCGGGTGAAGGGCGATGCCGTCACCTTCGATCTTGGGGGAGAATCGGGTACGACAGCGACTATGGGGATCTTCCAGTACTACGGAGGAGCCTTGAGGACTGTCGCGCTCGTCGGCGATCAAATTCCGCAGATCGGGACCATTACAGCAATCTGGGAATTCGAATCGAACTCAGACGGAGATGTTGCTCTCGCGGTGAGTGTCCAGGACGCTTCGAAGCAGGTGGTCCCGCAGATCCTCGTCTGGTCCGCCTCAAAAGGCCCGGCCAAGCTTGTGGACTCAAAATCGGTCCCAGGCTGGGCCTCGGCTGCTCCAACTTTCCTGACCGTCATATCCCTTGACGATCGTGATCGGCTCTTCTTCACGGCCGGGAATCTGACAAGCGGCGGGATCTACCTGAGCGAAGGCGGCATCATCGAGAAAATCGTGGCGGATGGAGACCCGAGTCCGGTCGGGCGCCTGACCGTCACCCCGCGTATGATTGACGACCCCGTCGTGGGTCCGCCGATACGC
Source organism: Acidobacteriota bacterium (assembly GCA_003819755.1). Taxonomy (GTDB): domain Bacteria; phylum Acidobacteriota; class UBA6911; order RPQK01; family RPQK01; genus RPQK01. Next base: position 7,319 of record RPQK01000207.1, read on the forward strand.
CTCCAGTACGAAGCCGTCGCGAACGGCGAGCTCGAGATCGCCTTCATGGCCTCCTCAACTTCAGGCGGCTTCTGGCGGCCCTTCCTCTGGTCGCGCGGTTGGCTGTCTCCGGTTGGTCCTGAGAGTGGAGAAGCCGAGCCTCAGACGGGCCGGCTGTTGGACGATCTCCGCATAAAATCGCTCGCCGACGGCGGCCGCCTGGTCGTGCGCGGGTCACTGTGTTGTGCCCAGTCATCGGCATTGTTCTCGATCGAGCCGGCGCAGCCGGCGGTCAGCTACATCCCCTTTATCGCGCTGAGCAGCTACGGCCCCTCCTACGTGACCTATGTTGACCTGGTCAATCACTCCCCATTTCCGGCGTATGTGACGCTGGAGCTTTTCCCGCCCGACAACTTCCCTGGTGGAACTGTCTTCCCGCAGTCGATTTTCCTGCAACCCGGCGTGGCCTTTCGGTCCGCCCTCGGAGTTCCGGGGTCGCCCGGTGTTCGAACCGGATACCTTCGAGTCACCACTGAAGGAGGCGCTCGCGTGTCGGCCGAAGCGACGGTGGAGCTGCTCCAGTCCTCTGCGGTTCAGTCAGAGACCAAGCTTGCCGGTTCGGGAACCACTCGCGACGCTTTGATTCAACTGGACAGTGGACCAGGCGGCACGGCCCTGGCGCTGTCGAACCCGGGCAAGACAGGTGCACAAATCCAGCTGGAGCTCACGGACGGGTCCGGGCAAGTGCGCGGTGTCCATCCGATCGCGTGTATGCCCGAGCGTCAGGTGATCTTCATGCTGAGCGACTTCTTCAAAGATCTGCCCGTGAATTTCAGGGGGAACCTCCGGCTGCGCTCAGAGACGCCTTTCCTGGTAACAGCGATGTCGATGGCAGGAGTGAAGTTTGCCGGGCTGCCCGTTCAAACGGTCCCGGCCGCATCAACCCTCAGGGACTGGGGCTATGCCAACCTCTATCCGGGAATCGTAAGACAGGTCATGACGAGCGCGGACGGGACGGTTGCGTTCGTAACCGGCGATTACGGCCTGCGAGTCGTGCGTGACAGCCAGGTGTACAACCCGCTTCTCGGGGAATCTTACTCTCTCAGACCTTTCGGCTCTGAACCCTGGATACTGGGCTTTTGGGACGACGAACTGGTGTTTCTGGCGACCGAAGGTTCGCCTTCGCTGGAGGAAGCTGTCTTCAGCTGGAAACCCGGCCGGCTCAAGCAGCTTTTCGGATCGACGACTGTCCTGCCCGACGGCACCCGGATCTGGTACTCGGTGAGTCCCATGATCGCCCTCACGGAGGCCGGTGTAGTCGTGCCCGTGTATGAGGAACTGCCGGGATCGACCGCCCTTACGGCCCTCTACCGCTTCGATGGTGTCTTCCGACGACTGTGCACCCTGCCGACTCCCGCGGGGCAAACAAAAACTCCGTCCGTTGAAGGCCTCACCGCGCGCAACGCCGATTTCGCGTTTGTAGCGAACTACAACAACTACAGCGAGGTCTGGCACTTTTCGGGCGGCCAGCTGACCAAGGTCACGGATTCAGACACGGTACTCCCGGATGCCGACCAGGCGACTTCTTTCGGTCAGGTCGAGGTGGGTCCAACCGGGCAGGTGTATTTCCGTGCGCTCTTCGAGAATCCCGGCGATACGGGGATGAAGGCCGGGATGTTCCGGTTCGACGGCCAAACAGTCAAGAAGATCGCCCTTGAAGGAGAGGCGGTGCCTGGCTTCCCGCAGTTCACGCTTGCTTCGACAAACCACGATCGATGGAAACCGACCTTTGCAGTCAATGCCGACGATCAGCTCGTCTTTCAATCCGGTCTGGCGATGGAAGGCAAGCCGAGTCTCCGGGGCGATTGCTTTCTCCTGGTTGAACCAGGGCAATCCCATGCGACCCTGATTGTGCCCGACCGGCAGGCTCTGGAATCAGGCGACTGGTCTTCACTGCCCGACTTCTCTTGGACCGATGACGGCCGCCTGTTCTTCACTCGCTCCACATATCGCGGCGTCGAGCTCTGGGAAAAAGGAGCCTTGACAATGGTAGCGGACCCAACCATACCTCTCGACAACTCACCGCAGGCCGGGCTCTCCTTTGCCCGGCGTTTCCGTGTCTACTCCCCGGTCGGAGGCCAGCCCCTGCTTGGCCTTGAAGTCAGTGGATCACAGGCGGGCGGACTCTACAAGGGTGTCCCCGGGAACTATCGTTCCTTCGTTTTCCCTACCGTGGTGCGAGCGTCAGACGGACCGGTCGCGTATGAGAGTGTCTTATCGGTTCACAACGCGGGAACACTTGCCGCGAAGGCCACTCTGTCCCTGATAGATGCGAGCGGGATACCAAAAAGCCGGCGAGCGTTTGATCTGTCCGGCGGCGAGACCAAGACGATCGATATCGAGGAAATTGGAACCTTCACAGGATGGGCGAGACTGGAAGTAACGGGCGGGGAGGTCGTCGCCGAGGAAACCATCCGGTTCCTGATGAACAACGAGTTTGTCTCCGAGGTTCACCTCCCCCCCGCGGTTCCCGGCAGGCAGCTGAATTTCGCGTCCGGCCAGTCCTCGGACGTCTTGGTGAACCCCCGGGCAGAGCGAATCGTGGCGTTGGCCCTGGTCAATCCATACAACGAACAGCAGGAAATAACCGTCGAACTGATCGGGTCCGGGATGGAAGTCAAGCGGCAAACGCACCTGCTACTTTCCGCCAGTGGGCAGAAATCTGTTTTTCTTTGGGAGTTGCTCGGGGTCGCGAAAGCACCCGATTGGATCCGGATTCGCAGTTCCTGGCCCGTTGCCGCAACGGCCATCAGCTTTCATGAGGGGACCATGGCCGCCCATTCCATCTGGCGGTAGCTCGGCCAGAATTCACTTCCGCGATTGCTTTGAA